>CAKMQM010000061.1:0-2744 GCA_927911615.1 uncultured Xylanimonas sp. | reverse complement strand
GACGACTGGCGCGAAATTGGCCGCCGAGACCTCAACGCCGCTGTCGATCATGCTCCCGGACTCCGCAAACCAAAAGCGCAGCGGGTGCCGAGCAGCCGCAGAAGGCCCTCCTCTCCAAGGCAGGTGACAGGATCGAGCGCTTCAAGCCCGCGCTCGCCTACCTCATCGTCAAGGCGCTCGCGGTCGAGGGAATCGACCTTGGCGAGGCAGAGACCGTGGAGGTGCTGTTCGTCCCGCCGCATGCAGTCTCCCTCACGGAGAAATACGCTGCGGCCGTCCAGGCACGCAACGCCGGCGAAGCGTTGGAGACGATCCAGCGCAACATCCTCGGCTACAGCCCCGAGCAGATCGCACAGGACAAGCAACGCCGTGCTGAGGAACAGATTGCGTTGGCATTCGCGCTCCAAGACAAGCCGCAGCTGACAGATGAGGCCGCAACCCCGGGTACGGGGGGGGAGACCAGCGGACCTGAAGCTCAGGTTTGATGCCCTCGGCACGGCGATCCGCGCCGGCGTCGCTCCTGAATCAGCGTCGGAGGTCGTCGGCCTCGACGGAATACGATTCACGGGCGCCGTCCCCGTCGCGCTCAGGCTCCCAGAGACACAGTCAGCGACACTCGAGGAGAAGTAACGATGGCGGACCTGGACTCGCTCAACCGCCTCACTGAGGCCTATGACAGCCAGGTCCACGCAATCCGACAGCAGATCACCGCCTTCGGGCAGGCCTACTGGGACTCACTCCCACACTACAGGACCAGCGCCGTCGAGGACATGATCCAAGCGATCACCCCCAGAGTGACCGCAGGCCAGCTCCGCATAGCCGACCTGACCCGCGCATACCTCGCCCAGTGCGCTCGCGAGCTCGGTTGGAAGGTCGTTCTCCCGTCCATCGACCAGGACGAGATACGCGGCGCTCGCGGCGTAGACCCGCGCGTCGTCTACCGTCGCCCAGCCGTCGACGTGTACACCGCGCTCGCGGCTGGCAAGCCTCTGCCGCAGGCTGCGGCTGAGGGGCGACTGCGGCTCACGCAGTTGATCGGTGGTGACATGCAGCTGGCGAAGGTGCATGCGTCTCGTCAGTCGATGCGGGGCTACCCGGAGGAGGGGCAGTTCTATCGGCGTGTCCTCACGGGGCGAGAGAACTGCGCCTTGTGTGTGGTCGCGTCGACGCAGCGCTATTACCGTGGTGACCTGCTGCCGATTCACCCGGGGTGTGACTGCGATGTGCAACCTCTTCCTCCGGGCCTGGCGGTCAATCAGGTGATTGATGAGGGCCTGCTCGAACAAGTCCACCAGATCACGGCGGACCGCCTCGGTGTCTCTGACCGGGGTGGGCGCACGCCGGATTATCGGAAGCTCCTGACGGTCAGTGAACACGGCGAGTATGGGCCAACGCTGTCGTGGTCGCAGCCCAAGGCCAAGCCTAAGACCAAGGCGGGGGAGGCCGAGCCTCCTAAGCCGCCCAAGCCCCCGAAGAAGACCACGGCACAACCGCCGGACGACTCCGATCGTTTAAAGCGCCTGATGAGCGTTCCTGCCGAAAAATGGCATAAGACGCTTCAGTACGAGGGTGGGGACGTGACAGGGATTCCCGGAGAATTCCGGTATCCGGGGCATGGGGACGGACGGGTGTTCATCCCGGCTATTTCGGTCAGAGAAGCACCCAGTGAGCATGAGGTGCTCACGGCGCTGCGCCTCGCGGAAGAGGGAATGGACGTGCTGTTCCGCATAGATTCGCGCAAAAAAGGCGCGAAGAACCCAGACGCGGAAATGAATCAGCAGGTCTGGGAGTTCAAAGCACCCACGGGGGAAGGCAAGAACACCGTCGATTCGCAGATGAAGCGAGCGGGGAAACAGACTGAACGCCTGGTCCTCGATCTACGCCGTAGCGAACTCGACGATAAGAAATCGATCCGGGATGTCCGGCAAGGTATGCAGGGTCGTCATCTTACGCAAGTGATTGTCATAGATCATGCAGGAAATATTGTCCACATTCCGTGAGTGTGCTATCCTAGCGGTGAGGACACCCCGGCAGCCCCTTCGGGCAGCCCAGGTGTCCTTTTCACATAATGCTCAAACTAGCCGACCTCGGACGTAATGCCTGGGTCGGTTTTTTGATACCCAACCAGCCCCCAGCCGTAACGGTGTGGGGGGCTTTCGTGTACCCGGAATGGGAGGAATCACCATGAAGAACCACCTGAAGCGACATCCCTACCTTCGCTTCATCGACGCCCCGTCCGCAGAAACGGGAGGGGACGCGCAGGATGCCCCTGCAGCCGCCGCTGAGGATACGGCCCAGCAGGTTGACTGGGAGGCTGAGGCGCGGAATGGAAGGAATTGTCCCGGCAAGAATGAGTCTCGGATGAAGGAGAACGCCGAAAAGGCGCGCCTCTATGACGAGGCTCAGGAGCAGGGCAAGTCCGAGCTGCAGAAGGCTCAGGAAGCGGCAGCGAAGGCTGAGGCGCGAGCTGCGGCGATGGAGGCCGAGGCGATGCGAGCGAAGGTCGCGGCAGCGACGGGCGTGGACGCGGACCTGCTGTCTGGCTCGTCAGAGGACGAGCTGAGGGCGTCTGCTGAGCGTCTCCTGGCATGGCGAGGCACTCAGGTCCCCAAGGGTGCTCCCGCGGCTGATGCGGGAGTTCGTGGTGTACGAGATCAGGGGCTGCCAGTACAGCTCACCAGGGATGACCTCAAGAAGATGTCTCCCGCAGAGATCATCAAGGCCCGTCAGGACGGGCAACTGAA
>CAKMQM010000060.1:0-2763 GCA_927911615.1 uncultured Xylanimonas sp. | reverse complement strand
CCGCCGCGGACCTACCGCGCACCTCGCGCACCGCTGAGCTGCCCGACGATAACGACGCGGTCGTCGCTGCGTTGCACGCCCTCTTTGAGGACGCGGCCGCGGGAGCCACCCTGCCCGCGCTCCTGACGCGCATCAGTGGCGAGGGCATCGAGCTGACGGAGGCTGACAAGGCGCTGCTCGCCGCGTACTGGAAGAGCGCGCCCAACTGGAAGGGCGCCAACCAGCTGTCCTACCTGGCCTCACGGCTCCTGCGTGACGTGGAGGTGAAGGACGCGCCCGAGGCCGGTCACTTCCGCGGCTACCGGCGCAAGGGCAGCGAATGGGAGCAACACCGCGGCCCAGTCCAGCTCCTGCACGAACAGCTGCGCGTCGCATTGCGCGACAAGCCCTACGACAAGCCGAACGGTCAGGACATGTACCGCTTCGACCCCATCCTGACCGCACCGCTGGAACCGATCCACCCGCAGTGGGAACGTCAGATCATTCGAGCCGCCTACCAGAAGCCCGTCAGGGTCGTGCGCGGTGAGTACAAGAAGACCGACGACATGCATGAGACGTGGGTGATCCCCGGGCAGAGCCCGGCCACGGGTGCCGACTCGCTCACCCAGGCCCTCACCAACGTCGCCGGCGTCGCCCCCGAGTTCACCGGGCGCCTCCTGGAATCGGGGGACTACCGGTCGAGCGGCGTCGCCTACGCGTGGGCGGCCTGGGCGCTCCAGCACAACCCGGACATTCTGGCCGCCCACGCGATGCCCGTCCTCCAGGGTGCGTTCTTCAAGTTCCCGCGGGTCATCACCGCCTTCGAGGTGATAGTGCGCGCACTGGGACAGGGATGGCGGGCGCCGGGCGCGCCCACCTACTCGGCCCTGGCGTGGGCATCCACCGCCGCCCAGGCCAACTACCGGGCGATCACCGCCGAGGCTATCGCGGGCCTCGCCGATACCGGCCGCTTCGACCCCGCCGCTATGGCTGAGGCCCTCGGCTACCTCCTGAGCAACGGATGGTTTGGTCCCTCGCGCCTGACCCAGACACTCACCGACTGTGCGTCCGTCTCTGCCCTGGCCGGGTATCGCGTTGCCCAGACCATTGCGGTGTTGCTGCCCTCCTTGGTCGGTGTCAGAGGAGCAAACGGCATGGTCGAGGTGCTGGTGGCGCTCGCGGGCGACTACGGCATGAGGGTGAGCGTCCCCGATGAGATGCGCCCCAAGATGAAAGGATCAAGCGCGATGGCCAAGGCCCTGCGCGCGCTTGACGCGCTGCCTGATGCCCCAACTGACCTCGCGCGCGAGGCGGCTGAGGCACTCGATGCAGTCCGAGTGCGGCAGGGGTAGATCCGCGTCGGGTGTCTCAGGTGCGTGGGTTGCTACTGGCCGTAGTGGAAGCGGCAGGAAATGATCCAGAGGGCTTTGCCGTCGTCGCTGATCTGGTAGATCAGGCGGTGCCGTGAGTCGATCCGGCGCGACCAGTACCCCGAGAACTCGTAGCGAAGAGGCTCAGGCTTGCCGATCCCCTCGTTCCCGTTGCGCTGGATGTCCTTGATGAGGGCATTGATGCGCTTGAGCGTCTTGCGATCCTCGAACTGCCACCAGACGTAGTCATTCCAGGCTTCCTCGTCCCACGTGATGTGCATGATCAGTCCTCGTCGAGCTCAATGAGGTCATGGACGACGCCCTCGCCAGCGCGGTGACGCGCGATCGATTCGCGCAGGTGGCGGGCGTTCGCGGGGGACTGCATGAGATAGACGGTCTCCATGAGGGACTCGTACTCGTCGAGGGCGATGATGACGGCGCTCTCGTGGCCCTGTCGGGTGATGACGATTTCCTCGCGGTCGTTGACGACCTGGTCGAGGACCTCGGCGTAGCGTGCGCGCGACTCGGTGTAGGTCATGGTCTTCATGGGTGCTCCTCTGCTCGCCTATGTACAGAACATTGTACAGGATTTGAGGGTGCGTGTCTCTAGTCGGCTGGTAACGTGCGGGAGTACTACCTCCGTGCGGGGCCAGGTACTGCGGAACTGCTGACGCGGGACTGCTGGCACGGGGTCTGCATTGCGGCGTCCTTCACCTGGGAGGGAGAGGGGCACACGTCCTGGATAGGTAGCGCCGATCTGGATAGGAAGCGCTGATCTGGATAGGTTATTTTCCTATCCAGAACGTCATAACCTATCCAGTTCGTGGTTTCCTATCCACTTGCTTCAGCCAGTCCTGGCTAAGGCTCTGCGTACGCTGGAAGCCTTGCCGTGTGCTTCCGCGAGCCTCGCGTTCGATGTGGGGGTCCTTGCTTCCCTCACGTCCCGCCGAGTTGATGGATTCTGCCCCACCAGCGGGTGATCAGCCACTCGTCGTGCGTTGAGATCACCAGGGTTCCCTCCCACTCGCGCATTGTCTCTTCGAGGGACTCCAGGGCGTTCAGGTCCAGGTAGTTCGTGGGCTCGTCGATCACGAGGATCTGAGCGCCGGCCCGCGCCGCGAACGCCAGCTGTGCCCTGCGTTGGTTTCCCGCGGAGAGCTCACCGAGCGGCCGGTTCCACGCCGCTGGGGGAACGAATCCCTTCCCGGCCTCCCTGATGCCCAGGTACCACGCATCCTCGGGGATGAGGGGTCGCCGGGCCGCGGGAGCACCTGGGGCACGAGGACGACCCCGGAGGCGGCGCCGATGTATCCGTGCGCCCCGCTGGGGCCCCGCGTGCGATCCACTCCAGCAGGGTGGTCTTGCCCGACCCGTTGGGCCCCGCGACGAGGAGGTGCTCGCCGTAGCGCACCTC
>CAKMQM010000059.1:0-3595 GCA_927911615.1 uncultured Xylanimonas sp. | reverse complement strand
GACTCCGACATGCGCGCGGCAACGCCTGCCCATCGTCGAGCACAAGGTTGAGCTGCGCGCCATCGAACGACGGCACAGCGTTTGCCCCACTGGCCGCGAGCGCGGACACGTCGGCCCACTGTCGGGCCGTGAGGATCGCCTCCCGTGTCCCCGTTTGGTTGACGGCCGCCGTGACTCCCGATGGGAGCCATCCGCCGCGGTCGTACTTGCGAGCTCCGCCGTAGCGTCCGACGGTTGGCGAACCCCAGATGCCGGTGTGCCTGGCGTTGAGGCCCGGCTTTGGCTCCTCGATCATCTGGCCACCACCGGCGTAGATCGCGACGTGGTGGGCGGGTGTGCCCCAGAAGAGTAAGTCGCCGGGGGCGGCCTGCGTCCACGGGATCGGAGTCGCGCCGGACTGGTATCCGGCCGCCGTGAGGCGCGGCCACCCCAGGCCAAGCTGCTGCGCAGCCCAGTAGACCAGGCCTGAGCAGTCCAGGCCTGGCGGGATGGCTGAGCCGCCCCACACGTAGGGGACCTGCATCTGTACGGCTCGCATTGCGGCGCCCACGAGTCCGGCCGACGAGGATTCCTCGGCCTTCTTCTTGAAGAATGATCCGACTCCTGCGAGGAGGGAATCGACGCCGCCTGCGCCGAGCTCGCCGATGACTCCGGGGGCGATGCCCTTCATGAGTCCTCGGACGGGCTCGGTGATGAGCTGCGCGATGGAGCCGAGCGGGTCACGGAAGAACTCTGCGACGCCGAGTGCTGCGTCGGCGAACCATCCGGCGATGCCGCCGCCGGCGAAGTGGGCGATGCCTCCCCCGGAGAAGCCAGCGGGGGCCTTGCCGGGGCTGCCACCGGGGCGGCGCTTCGAGGCGGCGTAGTTCGCGGCAATGATCCTACTCGGGCCGATCTGGCGGACGAGCTCGGGGACGAGGATGGCCTCACCCGGTGAGAGCATCGCCGGGATCGTGTCATGTCCGGGGCTGTAGCCAGGGACGATACCGCCGCCGGCATACTCGGCAATCCTGGGGACCGTCGGCAGGGTGAGCGAGAGGCCGATCTTCGAAGCGACCGTTTCCACCATGGATTTCAGTCCGTTGGTGTAGACGGTGTCGATGATGAAATTCACCGGCTTTGCCGCGACGCTCTTCACCTTGTTCCACACGGACTCGATGGCTGAGCGCATGCCGTCGAAGGTGGACGAGACGCCACTCGACATGGACGAGAACACGCCTGTGACACTGTCGTAGACCCACTGGACGGCTGCGCTCGCCGTGGACTTGATGGACTCCCAGACGCCCGAGACAGTGATGAGATGCCATTCCAGATCGAGGAGACGACGCCAGCGACCGTCGTGAAGACTGTGCTGACGATGTTCCACACGGTGTTGATGTACCAGGTGACACCCGCGACGATGAGATTCCACGCGGCCGTCACTCCTGTGGAGATCGCCGTCCACACTCCCTCGAGGAATGAGACGATGCCGCCGAACACCTCTGTGGCTATTCCTGCAATCCACTGCCACGTGCTAGCGATCTGCTCAAATACGGGCTTGATGACGCTGTCGTAAGCCCAGGTGAAGGCCTGACAGATCGCGTCCCACACGGGCTTGATGACGTTGTCATACGCCCACGTGAAGACCGCTACCCATGCCTGTATGTAGAGCTTAATCGGGGTCAGGACGACGCCGACGATGATCGCGAACGCGGTCTTGAAGACCGTGACGATGCCGTCCCAGACAGCCGTGATTGCGTCCCATGCCGTCTGCAGGGGCTGCACGACGTAGGTCGAGAAGAATCCCGAGACACCGTCCCAGGTGCCCGTCCACCACGAGGAGATCGACTCCATGGCGGACGACCACGCCGAGCTGATCCAGTCTACGAAGCTGTAGAACGCCTCCGTGATCGCCGCCCACGCCTTCCGGCCTGTCTCCGTCTGCGTGAAGAAGTAAACGAGGCCTGCAACGAGTGCGGAGATCGCCGTGACAATCGCGCCGATCGGGTTCATGTTCATCACGAAGTTGAACGCAACCTGCGCAGCCTTCGCGAGGTTCGTGGCCTTGACGAACTGCAACAGCCCGCCGGCCGCCTTCACGGCGTTCACGGCGCCAATGGCCGCGCTCATCCCCTTGAACGCCGCCGTGCCAGCGACTACCGCAGTCACGAGCGGAGCAACGATGTCAGTGTTCTTCCCAACCCAGTCGAACACACTCTTGAGTGCCTCGGCGGTTCGCTGAATCACCGACGGGCCATCCCCGCCGAACGCGCTGACCATGTCCCACACACTCTGAGCGAGCGGCGCGAACGCGGACGCGAGGTTCGTTGCTGCGTCCCAGCCTGCCTTGAGCATCTCCCAGGCGGCCATGCCAGCATCACGAAGGTTGAACAGGAAGTCGACGAGACCAGAATCCTCTTCGAGTCCGAAGATCGGCCCCGAGAAGTTCCCATTGGCGAGGACATCCCAGATTCCCTGGATCGAGGGCACGCCCACGTCCTTGATCCACGCGAACCCAGCGCCGAGCGTATCCGACATCCAACTCATGAAGTCGGTCAGCTGCGGCTTCGCTAGGTCAATCATGTCCTTGAAGCCGCCGACAATCGTCGCCTGCAAGTTGCCGGCCGCGTTCTCGATGCGCGACACGTCGACGCGCGCGACCGCGACGTCATCAAAGCCCAGCTGCAGAAGCGCCTGATTGAACT
Organism: uncultured Xylanimonas sp.; assembly: GCA_927911615.1. GTDB lineage: Bacteria > Actinomycetota > Actinomycetes > Actinomycetales > Actinomycetaceae > Pauljensenia. The sequence continues at coordinate 911 of CAKMQM010000059.1, read as the reverse complement.
CTTCCGCAGAGATTTGGCCTTCCGACATGGCCTCACGGAAGTTTCCCGTATAGGCGCCCATATCGGACAGAGCCTGCTGAATCTTGCCGCTCGCGCCCGGGATGGCGTTGGCGACCTGATTCCAATCCTGGGTCTGTAACTTCCCAGCACCGTTCACCTGGACGAGCGCCAAGCCCAGGCTCTTGTACGTGTCAGCCGTGCCACCGGAGACCGCATTCAAGTTGCCGGCTGCCTCGGCAAGACGGTCGAAGCCGTCCACGCTGTTTGCGGCGAGCTGGCTCGTGATGCCCTGAATGTCCGCGAGGTCGTACACGGTACGGTCGGCGTACTCCTGAGCAGATGCCCCGAGACGCTCAATCGTCGAATCATCGACGCCGGCGAACCGCAGCGTGTCCGCAAATTTATTCGTCGCGTCTGAGGCTGCGATGGCCTCGGACGCGAACCCGCCGATACCGACAGCCGCACCCAGGAGCGCGAGGGGGCCGAGCGCCGAGGTCACGAGTCCCCCGAGCGACGTCACGCCCGAGCCAACGAGGCCGAGAGAGGAATCAACCTCGTGGGCTTCACGCTCGACGTTGTCGGCCTCGCGCACCCAGCCCTTCAGCGACGTCGTGAAGCGCTCCCAGTTGGACGGGGCCTTCGAGATACGCTGGTCAAGCGCCTCTGTTGCCGCCTTCGCGCTATCGGACGCTGCCTTCTCCTTGCGGAGCGAGTCCGCGTGGTTAGCGGACGCCTGGTCGGCCCTCTTGTTCGCTGCCGCTGACGCTTCTCGCGCCGAGGCCAGCGCCGACTCCGCGCGCGCGACAGCCGACGCATCAGCGGATGAACTGGACCGCGCGGCCGCGAGCGCACGCTCGGCACGCTCCACCGCAGAGGCGGCAGTCTCCTCCTCGGCGCGGGCTTTCGCGAGC
>CAKMQM010000058.1:0-5707 GCA_927911615.1 uncultured Xylanimonas sp. | reverse complement strand
ACATCGGCAAGAAGGGCGAGTACCACGAGCGTCAGATGTTCTCCGAGAGCGCCGCGGATGCGCACGGTGAGCTCGTCAGCGCGTTCCCTCCCGCGGGGAGCCGCTGACGTGGGTACCCGTCCCCATGACGACGAGGCCGGGCGACCCGGAGGGCACGCTGAGCCTGGGCGTCCCCGGCCTCGTCGGGGGGCGGGATGCGCGCGAGTGGACGCCGGACGACCTGCAGATCGCCGGCCTCGTGCCGATGTCGACCGTGGACTGGCCGGGGAAGTTCGCGGCGTCCCTGTTCCTGCAGGGGTGCCGTGGGCGTGCCCGTACTGCCACAACAGTGCGATCATCGACCCGCGCATCCCGGGTGTTGTCGCGTGGGGAGCGCTCGAGGATCTTCTGGCGCGCAGGCGCGGCCTCCTCGATGGCGTCGTGTTTTCCGGCGGCGAGGCGACCCGGCAGATCGCGCTCGGGGCGGCTATGGCGCGCGTGCGCGAGCTCGGCTTTGGCGTCGGCCTGCACACTGCGGGCCCCTACCCGCGGCGCCTCGAGGAGCTGCTCGGCGCGGGCCTCGTCGACTGGGTGGGCATCGACGTGAAGGCGACCCGGGGCAATTACGAGGCCGTGGCCGGCCGCAGCGGCGCGGGCGAGCGGGCGTGGGAATCGCTGGGCATCGTTTTGGCCCACCCCGAGGTGGACCACGAGGTGCGTCTGACCGTCTACCCGGACGGCCCTGGAGACGGCTTCGAGGTGGCGGCGCGGGCGCGCGAAATGGGGGCGAGGAGCTTCGCCCTTCAGCAGGCGCGCGACATGGGGACGCCCGACGGCTTTTCCGCGACGAGGCCTGGGTGGGACGACCAGGTTCGTTCCCTCGCGCGGGACATCGAAACGCTGGACTTTGACAGGTTTATCTTCCGTGGGGACTCGTAGAGCTTTTGTCAAGTGACAGCGCCGCATGTTGGGAAAAAATATGGGGAAGGTTTCACTTGTGACCACTGATCGCGGTATTGTGTAACAACCTCGTGACCATGAAGTCTGGAGTTTCGATGGCTGAAGAGCTGCACTTCGACGATCCTGCGGCGGCTGCCCAGGACCCGTCGACCGACGCCGAAGCGCTGCGCCAGCTGGCGTACCGCTACCCCGAGCTGCGCCCGGTCGTGGCCGCGCATCCGCACGCTTATCGTGGGCTGCTCGACTGGTTGCACCAGTTCAACGACCCGCAGGTCAACGCGGCCATCGAGGCTCGCGACGACTATGACGGCTACATCGACTCCAACGGCTACCTCGTCATGCACGGAGACGTGTCCGGCGCGGTCGCCGGCTCATCGATCCGCACCTCCGAATCCGGCATGTACGTGCTCGGCCAGGGTGGCGTGAACTCTTACTCGCAGGTCGAGCGCACCACCCCCTACTCGGCTGTCGTCGGCACGAATGCTCCCGTCCCGCAGGTGGGCGCTCGCGAGCAGGTCGTCGCCCAGGTGCAGCGTCAGTCCATCATGGGCAGCAAGGGGACGCAGGACCCCGAGGCCACAGCCGTCTACCCGAGCGCATCCGCCGGCTCGTCCTACCCCAGCTCGTCGGGCACCCCCGCGCGCGCCCAGTCCACGCCGCAGGCATACCCGGGCGCCGGAGCGTCCTACCAGGTGCAGTCCACCGCCTCGCAGGAAGTCGCGCCGAAGGAAGAGAAGGAACGCAGTGGCTTCCCGATGATGGGCCTCGTCCTGGGAATCCTCGGCCTGATCGCGGTTATCCTCCTCGGCTTCGTCATCTACGTCTTCACGCGCGGATACGAGGGTCCGGCCACGGGCTCGGACGCGACCCCCTCGGCCTCCTCTTCGGCTCCCGCACACGCGACGCCCTCCCCGAGCGCGACCACGGAGGAACCCGTCAAGTACCCGGCGCCCGCCGGTGCGATCACCGTGGACTCTTTCTCGTCCCCGTCCGGCAACATCACCTGTTCCTTCACCGCTGACGGCGTCAGCTGCGGTATCAAGGAATCCGACTGGGCCGAGGATGGATACGCCTCCTGCTCCGGCAGCCAGGTCGGCGTCCTGAGCGCCTCGAAGGATAAGGCGGGTCAGTCCTGCGAGGCCGCGGTGCCGGGCGGCGGCAACGCCCTCGCGTACGGTGCCGCAGCGGTCAAGGGCGACTACGCCTGCCACTCCACGCAGGACGGTATCAGCTGCTGGAACACGAAGACCGGCCAGTCCTTCGCGCTGGCGCGCGGCGGCTGGATGACCGGCACGACCGGCGAGATCGGCCCCCAGAAGTTCAGCTGGAACGAGTGACATCACGCGCATAACAGGGGCGGGCCCGAGGACATCCTCGGGCCCGCCCCTTAAGTCTGCGCAAGCCTACTGAGCCTTCTCGATGGGGCCCAGGATCAGGTTCGCCCACGCGGCGTGCAGGGACTCCTGGTCGGAGGGCTGGAAGAGGCCAGCGAGCGCGTCGCGGTACAGGCGCGAGAGCTCGTGCGTGTTGTAGTAGGCGCTGCCGCCGCATGCTCGCATGGCCTGCTCGACGGCGCGAAGCGTGGCCTCGGCAGCCGCGTTCTTCGCGGCGGACAGCTGTGGCATCCACGAGCGACCGCGGTCCACGCCCTCGTCGATGTCGCGTGCAAGCTCGCGGATCTGCGGACCGACCGCGTTCATGATGAGGGCAGCCTCGGCGATGCGCCAGCGGATGTCGGGGTCGTTGGAGTAGGTCGTCTGGTTCTTCACCGAGCGGCGCTTCGCCACGTGGTCGGCGGCTACCTCGACCGCGCGCTCGCCGACGCCCTGGTAGGTGGCGGCCAGCAGGATCTCGAAGTGGGAGAAGATGCCGAAGATGACCGGGTCGGCGCTCGGTCCCGGATCCGTGATCGTGAGGATGCGTTCGGCGGGCACGGTGACGCCCTGTAGGAGCGTCGTCATGGACTGGGTGGCGCGCATGCCGAGCGTGTTCCAGTCGTCCTTGATCGAATAACCCTCGTCGTCGCGGTGGACGATGCCGAACACGGACTTGGGGCCCTCCTCGGTCTCCGCGCGCCCGAAGATGAGCAGGCGCGTCCACACGGGGGACAGGGAGGTGAAGATCTTGGTGCCTTCGAAGGAGTAGCCGCCATCTGCTGTCGCGGTCGCGCGCGTCGTCGAACCGAAGAGCACGAGGTCGTTGCCCGGCTCGGAGATGCCGAAGCCGAAGACCTCGCCGGCGACCGCGTCGCGCAGGATCTGCTCACCGCGCGCGTTGCCGTGGGCGACCAGGTAGCGGCCGAGGCGACGATGATCTGGTGCATGTTGATGCCCAGTGCGGTGCCGGGAGCCGCTTTGGCCAGGGCCGTCTGCTCGGCGGCGATCTCGGTGAGGCTCAGGCCCGCGCCACCGAATTCGGTGGGGACGAACGCGGACAGGTATCCGGCCTCGCGCAGCTCCTCCAGATCCTTCTCGGGGTAGGTGTTGGTGGCGTCCGCGTCGGCGGCGCGCTCGTGGATGCGGGCGAGCAGGTCGGAATCCAGGAAGCTCATCGCGGTCCTCTTTTCGGTGGGGGTGAACGAGGCCGGGGCCGCCTCGCGCGCATTGGTGGCCTTCGAGGGGCGGTAGCGCGTGGAATGTCCCCGTTACTCAGGGTGACCTTACTGTAACGCTGAGTGGGACGTGTGGGCGAGATGTAATGTGCCTGACGGGGCGTTGTCTGGCCTCGGGCCGCCCCTATTAGCTAGGGTGGATACTGTGAGTACTCCGAACGCGCCCCGCCCTGCCCTCACTCCGCGTCAGCGCTTCCTGCGCGAGCGTCAGCAGCGCCAGAACACGACGTTCGCTGTCATCGGCATCGCGATGATAGTGGCCGCGGTGGCGGCCGCCCTCGTGTTCACGGGAATCGTTCCCGTCCCGTTCGGCAACGACTTCTCCGTCAAGGTCAAGTACGCCGAGACCGGCGATATCCCGTGTCCGACGGTGGACGCGAAGCCCGTGGCCCCCTCGCAGGTCACCGTCACGGTCATCAACACGACTCAGCACCAGGGCCTGGCCTCCAAAGCCACGGACATGCTCTCGACCGCCGGCTTCCAGACCGAGGAACCGGCGAACTCGGACACCGAGTACACCGGCAAGGTGCGCATCACGGCACGCGCGGACTCGGTGGACGCCGCCTACTCGGTGGCCCGATTCTTCCCCGGCTCCCACGTGCGCCTCAGCGACGCGGAGGACGCCACGGTCACGGTCGAACTCGGCACCTTCTACGACGACACGATGAGCGCCGAGGACGTGCAGCGAGTCCTCAAGTCCAACGACTCGATCGAGCAGCCCGCGAAGTGCCGACCGATGTCGGGTACGAAGCAGGACTAAGACAGAAGAAAAGGCCGCCCCGAGTGGGCGGCCTTTTTATGTCGTTTGTCGATGAGCATCGTTTCGGGGTTAAAGGATGAAACGTGTTGGTCTGGTGGTGACTCTTTGGCGTGCTGGTGCGCGAAAGTCGGTATTTTGGTGGGTTGCCGCTCGCAATAGCGGGTTCGCGTGCGACCAACGCACCACGACAGACACGACATCCGCCATAACGCAGACCCATTCAGCCAAAACAGCCTGGTTTCAGCGTTTTTCACCCAATGGGTCTGCACTTTGGCGGCCACACCACCACGAACCGCGGCCACGCCGCCGCCAATCGGGGGGAATTACGCCATGCAAGGGTGCGACACGCCGGCGACACGCCGACAGAGCGCTTCGCATGGCGCAAAACCCCCACCGGCCACCGATCTGGAGGGCGCTGGAGGGAGTGGTGGCCCGGAGGGCTTGGCCGCGGTGCCGGGGGCGGCGACGGGGCCCGGCCCAGACAAATTTCGCACGTAATTTCCGACGGTCATTTTTTGAGACCGCCTAAAAAACGTTGCAATTCCAACGAGGTGATTTCAATGTTTGAACAAGTTGCAAGGGAATTACGTGCGAAATTGATGGGAGAGCGGCCCGTGGGGCCACAAGCAGCATCACACCGGCGGGCGCATCACACCGGCGGGAATGCCCGCTCAGCGGTCGATCAGCGGCCGGTCAGCGGCCCGGCCGTGCCGCGGCCTCGTATGTTCTCCAGGAGTGCCTCACCGTCCGACCCGTACCAGACGGGGACGGACTCGGGGACGGTCCACAGGGCGTCGGGCACCATGGCCTCGAAGCTGCCGTGCGCCATGAACTGTTCGATCTCGGACAGGGAGCGGATCGCGATGCCGGCGACGCACTGCGGGAACTCACGGGCGAACTCCGCGTAGATTTCCGGGTCGTGCTGTCCGTCGTCGCCGACGAGGAGCCAGCGCATGTGCGGGAACATGCGGGCCAGGCGGCGCAGCTCGCGGCGCTTGTGCTCCGGTCCCGAGCGGAACCATCCCGTATTCGACGGGCCGAAGTCCGTCATGAGGAAGCCGCCTGCCGGGTAGCCGGAGCGCTCCAGGAAGGAACGCACCGTCGGCACGACGTTCCACGCGCCGGTGGACAGGTACATGATGGGGGAGTGGGTGCCCTCGGGCACGCCCTCCGACGAGGCCGACGATGTCGTCAGCGTCGTCAGCAGGTTCGCCATGCCGGGGACGGCCTCGCGTGAGGACACGCGGTCCAGGAAGGCGTGCTTCGCGGCCGTGACCAGGCGCGGCAGCATCGACACCATGACGGTGTCGTCGATGTCGGAGACCACGCCGAAATGCTCGTGATCCGACACGATGCGCAGGCGCACGGAGGTGGGGCGGCCGGCGCGGATGCGGCCC
>CAKMQM010000057.1:0-16325 GCA_927911615.1 uncultured Xylanimonas sp. | reverse complement strand
CCCGGGGTGGGGATTGTGGAGATGGGGGGGAATCGAACCCCCGTCCAATGGCCGGCCCCGAATTCTTCTCCGAGCGCAGTCTACGGTTTTATTTCTCAGCCCCCAGCATTGCGTAGACACACCGCTGGATAGGCTCAGTTGATGAAGTGTCGGAGGCGCCCCACCAACATGGGCGACTCCCAGTGGCTCCCTAGACGACGCCAGACACCGGGCCGGAAGCAACTCCCGGGCTGACGGACTAAAGGTTCAGGCTGCGATATCAGGCAGCGAGAACGTAGTCGGTGCGATTCTGTTCGGCACCTATTGGTTTGCACGCATCGTTAACGAGTTGAGCGTACATTCTCGGCTCGCTTCACTTCGATCGACGACCACTGTCGAAACCGATCATCCCCTCTTGAGTTTTCAACCCACCGACGCCCGCGTAACCGCAGACCGTCGGACACATCAGTTTACGCCGCCACGCACAACCCGTCAAGGGAAAAACCGACGCATCAGAGCAGCTTCGTCGCCTCCAGCTTTTCCACCATGCGGCGGTTCTTGCGCACCAGCAGCGGGCGCAGCGCCAGCCCCAGGAACGCGGTAAACAGGATGAAGGATGCGAGGAACCACATGGCGTCCCCATACTCGTGTCCCGCGTATCCGGCGATCGACGCACGCAGCGCCTTGATCGCGTGCGTGGCCGGTAGGAACGGCGAAAATCGACGAGTAGAAGGACGGCAGGATCGCCAGCGGGAACGCTCCCCCAGCGCCCGAAATCTGCAGGACCAGGAGCAGCACGCCCAGGGCCTTGCCCGCGTTCCCGAACGTCGCGATAAGCGTGTACAGAAGGAACGAGAACACGACGGCCGTCAGCCACAGGGTGCCCATGAACTGCAGCGGGTGAGCGTGCTGAACCTTCAGGAAGTACAGGTCCCCGAGCCCCACCAGGGTCGCCTGGGTGAGCGCGATCGTCCCGAAAATCAGGTAGCGGCCCAGGTACCCGGCGGCCAGGCCGACGGGCTTGGCGGTGAGAGTCGCGCGCAGCGGGTCACCCTCGGGTAGGCCGTCGGCGACGTTGGAGTCCGTGACGTCCGAGCGCAGCGACACGACCATCAGGATAGAGCCAACCCACAGCGCCAAGATCGTGTACAGGGGCGCCATCTGGGAGCCGAAGTTTGCGACCGGGTAGACGGGAGTTTTCTCCACGCCGACAGGGGCCGCAATGGCCGCAGCCAGGGCCTCGGGATTATTCCCGATGATCGTTCCCAGCGTCGTCAGGTCTCCACTGGCAAGCGCCTCGCTGATCGAGGAGTGCAGGGAGTCGAGCTTACCTGCGGCCTCGCGCAGGCTCGTGGCCGCGCCGGTCAGGTTGTCGCGCAGCTGGGTGAGCCCCTCGCGCGCGCTCCCGCTGCCATTCGAGGCGGTGGAGGTCGCGCCCTCCAGGGACGTGCGCGCGGCGCTCAGGGACGACTGGGCCGAGGCCAGGGTGGCAGCCAGCGATTCAAGCTGGGGCCGCAGGTTGTTCTCGTAATCGGAGGACAGCCCGTCGACCGCGGAGCGTGCCTGGGCGATCAGGCCGTTGACCGTCGCGTGCCCAGCTTCGGCATTCGCGACCTTGGAGTCCAGCTCGGAGGCGGCGGCGCGCAGCCCGTTCGCAACCTCGGTCAAACGGTCGGAGGCCGCCTGCAGGCGGTCCAGCGAGGACTGGGAGACGGGCGAGCCCGGCAGCGCCTCGAGCGTCGACTTGATGGACGCAAAGCTGGAGGCCTGCGTGTCCAGCACGGATGCCTGCGAACGCAGCGTCGAGGCCGCGTCCGACGCGCTCGTCGATCCGTTCGCATACACGTTCTCGACGGCGCTCGACAGGGAGGACAGCGAGGACTGCGAGGAGGAGATCGCGTCGGACACAGAGGAGACCGCCGCCGACGCAGCGGATCCGAGTCCGCTCGCTCCGGCCTGAGCGCTCGAGACCGCGGACTGCGCAGGTCCCTTCGCACTCCCCAGCCCGTCCACGAGCGTGGCCGTCGAGTCGATGAGCGTCACCGAGGAGCCCACGAGCGACGCGTATGCGTCCGCGCTATCCGCCGCCGTGCGCAGGCGCGAAGCGACGGTCTGCACGCGGTTATCGAGAGCCGTCACCGTGTTGACCGCGGTTGGGGCGGACAACGCGTCCCCCACCGACGTTGCCGTATCGAGGGCAACCTCGGAGAGCGTCTGCACGAAGATCTGGTTCACCTGGGCGCTCACGGCCTCGGCGCCCTGGCCGGCGATCTTCGGTGAGATACCGTTCTTCTTCTCGTTGACGTAATAGGTCATCGGCGCGGAGGATGCTCCCCCGTCAAAGAAGGTCAGCATCTCCTGGGAGAAGTCCGCGGGGATGACGATGGCGGCGTAGTACTCGCCCGAGCGCGTCCCCTCGATGGCCGCATCCTCGGAGTCGATCACCCAATCGAAGCTGTCGTTCTTGCGCAGCGCAGACACCACGGAATCGCCGATGTTAACGTGCAGCGGCACCAGGTCCGACTTGTATCCCGCGTCCGTGTTCGCGATCGCGATGCGCAGGCTCTTCGTGTTGCCGAACGGGTCCCACGACGCCGCCACGTTAAACCACGTGAACAGAGACGGAATAACGACGAGGCCGAAGACAACGACGCTAGCGATCAGGGAACGATGCGCGCGGCGCAGGTCGGCGCGGTAGATGGCCCAGATGGTCCTCACTGCTGCTCTCCCTCCGCAGCCTCCGACGCGTCGCCCGTGGCATCCGCATCGACGAGGCCGGGGTCGGCCTCGTCCGTGTCCTCTCCCCCGCGCTCACCAAGGGAGGAGGCCAGCGCCGACGAGATCGACGCACCCACAGCGGCAGCACCCAGCGCGATACGCGAGCGCGCGCCCTGCACGCGGCGGGTCAGCAGCGAGCGCACGTCCCCCTCGTCCATGGCGCCGAGGAGCTGCTGGCGCTCCAGAGCCTCGCGCACGTACTGCAAGCCGATCAGGAACATGATGACGAGGAGGACCCACACGATCCACGCGCCCAGCACGATCGGCACCTCCGCGACGTTCGCGACCGACAGGACGGCGAGCGCCACCGGCACGATAACCCCAAGAATGATTGCCACGCGGCGAATCCTCGGGTATCGGCGCTCGAAGCGCGCGGCGCGGCCGCTGACCGAGCGCTGGAAGCCGTCGTGATCGGCCAGGGCTGCCACGATCTGCGTCAGGCGGTAGCGGTTCGAAGGCACGCGCGTCGCCTCAGCCAGAAAGAGGCCAGAGGACGCCAGGTCGCGGGTGACCATCGCATTTAAGTTCACCAAGAACGGGCGCAGCGCGAGACCGATCGCGAAGGCGACCAGCGCCTCGGCACCGAGAACCGCCAGGCACGACAGGTAGGTGTGCCCATAGAACCCAGCCACGATCTCACGCAGAGCATTGACACCGTAGGTGAAGGGGAACAGCGGGTGCAGGAAGCGGAAGAAGGAGGGCAGCATCTCGATCGGATACAGGCCGGCAGACCCGGGAATCTGCATGACCATGATGATGACGCACAGGCCCTTGCCAATGTGCTGGAAGCACGTGGAGAGCATGTAGACGATCGAGATAAACACGAGCGAAATAGCGATCGCCGTCCCCACGAACGCGGGACGCGACACCGTCTGCACGCCGATGACCAGGTCGCCGATCGACACGACGAGCGCCTGAATGACCCCGAAGAACGCGAGCAGCATCCACCGGCCCATGTACTTGGCGGCCGACGAGGTCGGGCCGATGCCCTCCTCATCCACGTCGAGCTTGAGAAGGAGGACGAGCGAAAACGCGCCGATCCACAGGGCCAGGTTCGTGAACAGCGGGGCCATCGCCGAGCCGTAGGCTGCCACGGGGTAGACGGCCTTCGTCTCGATCTGCGTCGGCGAGGCCATGAACGAGGCGATCGATTCGGCGTTGACCCCGAGGGAATCCGCGAGGTCACGCAGCGTGTTCGAGGAGGACAGCGACGAAATGTCCGTCGCCACCGAGTCGAGGTCGGTCTTGATCGCGGCGACATTCGTCGAGCTGGTCTGCGTCGCCGTCTTCGCCCCGTCCAAGAGGGAATCGAGCTGGTCGAGCAGACCAGACACCTGCTCGCGCTGGCTGCGCAGCGTGTCCAGCGAGCCACGCATCGACGAGGACGCGCTCGAGAAGTCATCAAGCGCCGAGGAGATCGCGGGCAGCTGAGCGGACACTCCGCTGCGGGCGTTCGTCACTGAGGCCGACACGGCCGCGGACGCGTCGGAGGCTGACGTCAGTGCCTCCGAGATCGAGGTGGACGTGGCCGACAGGTCGGAGTTGAGGGTCGTCAGGTTGCTCAGTGCTGTGGACAGAGCCGCGTTCTGATTCGTCAGGTCGGTCAGGGCCGTACCCGCCGCAGGCAGATTGCCAATCCCCAGGGCATTCAGCTCCGCGAGCACGCCGGCCACCGAGTCGTTAATCGACGTTCCCTCGGTGAGCAGGCCGCCCACACGCCCGGAGGCGCCCTGCACCGCGCCGTCGAGGGTTCCCGCGTTCGCGGACACGCCCGCCAGGGCGCTCGCCGCGTTCGAGGACAGGCCGTCGAGGGCCCCGCCCATCTGGCTCGAGAAGGACGCCAGCGACGTGCGCGAGTCGCTCACCAGCTGGTCCGCCTGGTCCAGGGAGGTCGACATCTCGGAGACGGCCGCGTCCAGATCGCTCAGGGTCGTGCGAGCCGAGGCCACCGAGGCCTTCGCTGCGTCGATCTTCTCCCCCATGCCGTCCAGGGTCTGCGAGGCACTTCCCAGCTTGGCCGAGGCCTCGGACACCGATGTAGAAACCTCCGAACGCTTCTGGTCAGCGTTGTCCGCGATACTGACCCCGGCCTCGGACGCTTCTCCGACAGCACCTTGGCCACAGTCGAGACGAAGGTGGAGTTGATCTGGCGGTCGAGAGCCGTCGCGCCCGCCCCCGTGATCTTGGGGGCCACCGCGTTGTTCTTCTCGTTGACGTAATACTGGATGTTCGGCTTGACGTACGTGCCGTCAACGATGCCCGTCAGGTCGCGCGAAAACGACGCCGGGATAATGAAGGCCGCGTAGGAGTCGCCGCGTTCCACCTCGGTGCGCGCCTCGTCGGCGCTCACGAAGTGCCAGCCCAGCTGATCGTTCTGCTTGAGCTGAGTCTCGAGCATCGCACCGACGTTCACGGTGCCGATCTGGTCCTTGGTCGCACCCTCGTCTTCGTTCGCGACGGCGACGCGAATGTGGGAGGTCTGCGAGTACGGATCCCAGAACCCGACGATGTTGAACCACGCGTAGAGCGCGGGCACGAACGCCATACCGATGATGACGATCCACGCGGCCGGAACACGCAGCAGCCTCAGAAGATCACGACGAAAAATCCTGACGGAACCTCGCACAGGGTCGCCTTCTTTCCCTTACCTGCGGGCTTGCTTCACGTAGCGACGCATCGCGCGCTCGGCCTCGCGCTGATCCTGCTTCTCGCGCAGGGCCTGACGCTTATCCCATTCCTGCTTGCCCTTGGCCAGGGCGATTTCGACCTTGACGCGGCCACCGATGAAGTACAGCTCCAGGGGCACGATCGTGTAGCCCTTCGCGGCCACGCGGTCCTGCATGCGGTCGATCTCCGCGCGGTGCAGCAGCAGCTTGCGCTTGCGCGTGGGCGCGTGGTTCGTCCACGAGCCCTGCGAGTACAGAGGGATGTTGGCTCCGTAGAGCCAGGCCTCTCCCCCGTTGATCTCAACCCAGGCATCGACGAGGGACGCGCGACCCATGCGCAGCGCCTTCACCTCAGTGCCCATGAGGGCCAGGCCGGCCTCCCAGGTGTCCTCGATCGTGTAGTCGTGGCGCGCCTTCTTGTTACGGGCGATCGTCTTCTTCGCGTCGGAGGCAGCCTTGGCGCGCTGCCCCTCCGTAGGCTTGGGCTTCTTCCATTCCTTGGGCATGCTGCCTCCTTTCAAACTCGGTTCCGACTCATGCGGAAAGACCCCCGCAGCGAAATCGCTACGAGGGTCCATCCTAACGCGGATTACAAATAATCCATCGGTTCAACATAGCTTCCGTTCTGAATGACACCAAAATGCAGGTGGCATCCGGTCGCATAGCCGGTCGATCCGACCTCACCCAGAGCGTCACCCGCGTTGACGTACTGACCCGGGGACACGTACTGGGCCTGCATGTGCAGGTACTCAGTGATGACGGAGTTACCGCCGACGAGGCCGTGGTTGATATCCACGTAGTTGCCCGCCGAATAGTCCGACGACACCGCATTGACGTAGCCCGACGCCACAGCACGAATGATCGTGCCGCAGTCTGCAGCCATATCCGTGCCCGAGTGGCCCTTCATGACGCCCAGGACCGGATGGTAGCGCATACCAAACGGGGATGTGACCACGATCGGAATGTCGAGGGGGCTGCGGAAACCCGAGGCCGACACGTACGAGGCACCCGACGCACGGTTCGCCTCGTCGATGGCAGCCAGCTCCGCGCTGCGTGCCTGGTAGTCGGCTTCCGCCTGGTCGAGCGAGGCCTGGACCTTGTCCTTCTGAGAGTCCCATTCGGCTTGCTTGGCCTGCGCCTGCGTCTTCAGGTTGTTGAGCTCGGTGAGCTTGGAGTCGGCCTCATTCTTCGCAGCCTCAGCCTCGGCTTCGGCCTTCGCGGCCTTCTCCTCGAGGTCTGCGATACGGTCCGTGATGGCGTCCTGGCGCGTGGCCTGGGTGCGCTGGGACGAGGACACGTCCAGCGCGGCCGTCATGGTCTGGTTCTCCGTGCGCAGCGCCATGTCGGCCGCCGCCGCACGGTCGGTGATGGACTCCGTGCCGCCAGCAGTCAGGGCGACGGCGACCGGGTCGACGTTGCCCTCGCGGTACTTGCGACGCACGAGGTCAGCGATCGCGCGCTGCGCGTCATCGGCCTGCGTGGTCGCCTGGTTCAGCGACTGACCGATGCGGCTCTGCTCACCCTGAGCGGCGCTCAGCTCACCCATGATCGTCGCGTGCTCGCGAGACTTCTGGTCGTACGTCGCGGTCGCGCTCTCGTAGGCGGCCTGTGCCACCGGGATCTGCCCGTTTAGCGACTGCAGGTCGATGAACACCTGGGCGAGCGACGCGTCGATGCCCTCCAGCTGCGACTGCAGGGCGTTGACCGTCGCCTCGGCCTCGGCGGCCGCGTTCGCGGCGGCGTCGCGCTCATCGTCCGCACGTGCGGGCAGGGCCTGGCTCATCGCCGCAAATGAGGCGATCGCGAGGGCCAGCGCGCCGGCGCGCAGCGCGCGACGACCGGGACGATGCGAGGAGAGGGACATCAGACTCACGCCTTCGTGTACTTCGCGAGCGAGAACGCCGAGGCAATAACCGCCAGCGCCACCGCCGCCAGGACGAGGATCGGCGTCATGATCGCGACCTCACCCATGCCGATAAAGTTAGTCCACTTAAATGCGGGGGCCATCCACCCCTGGACAATGAAGTGCACGCCCGCGAACAGGGTGCCGATCGCGAAGGCGGCACCCACCAGCGCGGCGAGCGCACCCTCGATCATGAACGGGGCCTGAATGAACAGGTTCGAGGCGCCCACGTAACGCATGATCTGGGTTTCCTGCTCACGACTCATGGCGCTCAGGCGGATCGTCGTCGAGATCAGCAGGATCGCGGCGACGACCATGATCGCGCCGAGGCCCAGGGCAGCCGTGCGGGCTGCGCCCAGCACGCGGAACAGGGGCTCGACGACCTCACGCTGGTCGCGCACCTCGGACACGCCCGCGGTCCCGGAGAACTCCTCCTTGACCACCGAGTACTGCTCGGGGTTGACCAGCTTGATGCGGAACGCGAACTGGAGCATCTCCGGAGTCGTCCACTGGGTCAGCGCGTTGTTGCCGTTGAGACGCTGGAAGTTCTCGTAAGCCTCTTCCTTCGTCTCCTCGTACACGTTGGCCACGTACGGGGTCATCTCGGCGGACGCCAGCTTCTGGCGCACCGCGTCGATCTGCGCGTCGGTCGCCTCGGTCGCGTTGCAGTTCGCGGCCGCATCGTTGATGGCGCACATGTAGATCGTGACCTCGATCTTGTCGTACCACTCCGACTTCATCTTGGACACCTGCATCTGAGTCAGGCCCGCGATGCCCACGAAGAGGAGGGACACGAAGGTCACGAGGATGACGGCGACGCTCATCGCGCGGTTACGCGACAGGCCCTTGCCGACCTCGGACAGAATAAAACGAAGCTTCACTGGTCTTACCTCCCGGCCCCGTAGACGCCGCGGTTCTGGTCGCGCACGACGTCGCCGCTGGCGAGCTCGATGACGCGCTTACGCATCTGGTTCACGATGTCCGCGTCGTGGGTAGCCATGACGACGGTCGTGCCCGTGCGATTGATTCGGTCGAGGAGACGCATGATGCCCAGCGACGTCTCCGGGTCAAGGTTGCCGGTGGGCTCGTCCGCGAGCAGCAGCTCGGGGCGGTTCACCATGGCGCGCGCGATAGCAACACGCTGTTCCTCACCGCCGGACAGCTCGTGCGGCAGGCGCGATTCCTTGCCGGACAGGCCCACCAGCTCGAGGGCGTCCGGGACGGCCGTCTCGATCGCGTGGCGAGGCTTGCCGATGACCTGCATGGCCAGAGCGACGTTCTCGTACACGGTCTTGGAGGGCAGCAGTCGGAAGTCCTGGAAGACCGTGCCGATCTGACGGCGCAGCTTCGGAACCGCCCACGTGGACAGCTTGGACACGTCCTTGCCGAGCACCCACACCTTCCCGCTGGTCGCCTTCATTTCGCGCATGACGAGCTGCAGGAACGTGGATTTGCCGGAACCTGACTTGCCGACGAGGAACACGAATTCTTCGCGTTCCACCTCCAGCGAGACGTGGTCCAGCGCGGGCTGGGCACCTGGCGTGTACACCATGGTGACATCTTCAAAACGAATCATGGGACCGTCCAATCGGGGTCAATAGTCCCTGTCAGATTAGGTAACGATCGGGTCACGGCCCGGCTACGACACGCGGAAAACAGGCGGTGTGGCGCTCAGCCCTCCGCTGTGGGCGCCTGGACGCGCAGCCGACCCCGGCCTCGTTCATGAATCGACGAGGCCGGGGCCGGGTTGCGCGTTTGGGCGTCGCTCAGTCCTGAGCGGCCTTCTGCTCGTTCTTGCGCCAGCGGATGCCGGCGTTGATGAAGCCGTCGATGTCGCCATCGAAGACGGACTGGGGGTTGCCGGACTCGTACTCGGTGCGCAGGTCCTTGACCATCTGATACGGCTGGAGCACGTAGGAGCGCATCTGATCGCCCCACGACGCCTTGACGTCGCCGGCGAGCTCCTTCTTCTTCGCCTGCTCTTCCTCGTGACGCAGCACAAGGAGGCGGGACTGCAGCACTCGCAGGGCGGCGCGCGGTTCTGGATCTGGGACTTCTCGTCCTGCATGGACACGACGATGCCCGTGGGGATGTGGGTCATGCGCACGGCGGAGTCGGTCGTGTTCACGGACTGGCCGCCGGGGCCCGAGGAGCGGAAGACGTCCACCTTCAGCTCGGACTCGGGGATCTCGATGTGGTCCGTGGTCTCGATGAGGGGGATGACCTCGACGGCCGCGAAGGACGTCTGGCGACGGCCCTGGTTGTCGAAGGGGCTGATGCGCACGAGGCGGTGGGTGCCGGCCTCGACGCTCAGCGTGCCGTAGGCGTAGGGCGCCTGAACCTCGAAGGTGGCCGACTTCAGGCCAGCCTCTTCCGCGTAGGAGGTGTCCATAACCTTCGTCGGGTAGCCGTGACGCTCCGCCCAGCGCAGGTACATGCGCAGGAGGATTTCGGCGAAGTCGGCGGCGTCCACGCCGCCCGCGCCGCTTCGGATCGTGATGACGGCGTTACGCTCGTCGTACTCGCCGTCCAGCAGCGTGCGGATCTCCAGGTCACCCAGGTCCTTGCGCAGCTTCTCCAGGTCGGCCTCGGCCTCGGCGAGAATATCAGCGCCCTCATCCGGGTCCTCGGCGGCCATGTCCACCATGGCCTCCAGGTCGTCGATGCGCTCGCTCATCTGCGTGATGCGGTCCAGCTCGCTCTGGCGGTGGCTGAGTGCGCTCGTGACGGCCTGGGCGGCGCTCGGGTCGTCCCACAGGTCGGGCGCTGCCGCCTTCTCGTTCAGCTCGGCGATCTGCTCGCGCAGCTTGTCCGGTTGCACGACCGCGACGATGTTCTCCATCGTGGTGCGCAGGGACGGGATCTCTTCAGAAAATTCAATGGCCACGCACCCAGGGTAGCGGATCGGAAGCCCAACGAGGAACGCTAAGGGGCGACGGTGGCGGGGTTTACTCCCCTACCTGCCGCAGATACGACGGTGCCCCGACGCCACACAGGACGCCGAGGCACCGAAAAGAGAGCGGATCAGATGAGACCCATCGCGATCATCGCGTCGGCCACCTTTTGGAAGCCCGCCAGGTTCGCGCCTGCCACGTAGTCGCCCGCGACGCCGTATTCCTCGGCGGTGGCGACGGTGGTCGCGTGGATGTCGACCATGATCTGGTGAAGCTTCGCGTCGGTCTCCTCGAAAGCCCACTGGGTGCGGCCGGAGTTCTGCTGCATCTCGAGGCCGGAGGTGGCCACGCCACCCGCGTTGGAGGCCTTGCCGGGGGCGTAGGCAACACCGGCAGCCTGCAGGGCTTCGATCGCCTCGGGGGTCGTGGGCATGTTCGCGCCCTCGGCGACCAGCTGGACGCCGTTCTTGATGAGGGTCTCGACGCCGGACAGGGGCAGCTCATTCTGGGTCGCGCAGGGCAGCGCGACGTCACAGGGGACGTCCCAGATGGAACCGTCGGACACGAAGACGGCGCCGGGACGCTCGGCCGCGTAGTCGGAGACGCGTCCACGACGCACCTCCTTAATGTCCTTGAGCAGCGCGACGTCGATGCCGGCCTCGTCCACGACGTAGCCGGAGGAGTCGGACACGGCCACGACGGTCGCGCCCAGCTGCTGGCCTTCTCGGTCGCGTAGATCGCGACGTTACCCGAGCCGGAGACGACGACGCGCTTGCCGTCGAAGCTGGTGCCCTTCGCGGCGAGCATTTCGGCGGCGAAGTAGACGAGGCCGTAGCCGGTGGCCTCGGTGCGCACGTAGGAGCCGCCCCAGGACAGGCCCTTGCCCGTCAGGACGCCCGCGTCAAAGCGGTTCTTGAGGCGCTTGTACTGGCCGAACATGTAGCCGATCTCGCGGCCACCCACGCCGATGTCGCCGGCGGGCACGTCGGTGTCAGGGCCGATGTGGCGAGAGAGCTCAGTCATGAAGGACTGGCAGAAACGCATGACCTCGGCGTCGGACTTGCCCTTGGGGTCGAAGTCCGCGCCACCCTTGCCGCCGCCCATGGGCAGGCCGGTGAGGGCGTTCTTGAAGATCTGCTCGAAGCCGAGGAACTTGATGATCGACAGGTTCACGGAGGGGTGGAAGCGCAGGCCGCCCTTGTAGGGGCCGAGCGCGGAGTTGTACTCGACGCGGAAGCCGCGGTTCACGTGGATGTTGCCCTTGTCGTCGGCCCACGGGACGCGGAACTGGATCTGGCGCTCGGGCTCGACGATGCGGTCGATGATGGCCAGGTCAGCGTATTCGGGGTGACGCTCGGCGAGGGGGGCGATGGTCAGGAGGACCTCGTAGACGGCCTGGTGGAACTCGGCCTGGGCGGGGTCGCGGCGCTGAACGGATTCGAAAACGGAGGCCAGCGCGGGGGAAAGACGAGATGTATCAAAGCTGCTCATGGCCTAAAGTTTACGTTTCGTTTACCCGACCTTCCCTCGCCGTCCCACAATGTGACCGTCGCGGACGCCACTTTAGGGTGACCCCTGCACCCCGCGCAGGCGTGCACTCGAGGTCCTCACCAGCTCGGGAACCACCGCGCTGCGCAGCAGCGGAGGCAGGAGGGAGACCCTGGGGTGCGCCCTGACACCAACCTCCACCTCCCCACTGCTCACGCTGACCCAGGAGACGCTCACCCCGTCCCCGACCCGGCACGTCGAGTCCGACAGACCCGCGAGCGCACGGTCGACGCGAGAGCTCGCCGTCTCCTCGTCAACCCCGAGGTTTCCTCCCGCAAAGACCGTTGACGCGGAGGCTCCTGACACCCCGGCGCTGGCCAAGGCGTCGGCGCAGGACACGAGGCGACGATCCTGCATCGCAACCTCGGTGAGCGCGATCGACACAACGAGCAGCAGGCACACGAAGGCGCAGCCCGCGCACATGAGGATCCCGACGCGTCCCTCCTCCCCCTCATTCACGGGCGACCACCTCCCGCACGGGCGCGCGGGCGCTCGAGGAGACACCCACGCCGAGGCCGCCGAGCCAGGAGGGCATGAAGGGCAGCGGGACCTGCACGGACACGCGCACGTCAACAGCCCCTTCTCCGTCCTGGCAGTTCTCGCACGTCGAGGCCACCTCGGGGGTCGCGTTCACGCCGAAATCCTCGACGATGAGGGTGACGGCGTGGTTCGCGTCGGCCGTTCGATCCGGGTCCTCGGCGAGGATACGCGCAGCCTCGCGCGCCCCCGCGTCCACCGCCATCGCACCGGCGCTCACCTGGCCGATCGCGAGCACGATGTAGAGCACTGGGATCACGACGACGACCAGGATCCCAAGGAATTCGACGCTGGCGTCTCCGCGCTCGTTCACGGCCCCTCCACCAGCGCACGCCCGCGCACGGTCAGCCACCTCGGGCCGAGTCCTCCGACGAGCGGCAGGCGTGTGCGCACGGTGACGGTGAGGACATCGACGCCCGCGTCGCTCTCACGATCCACGGCGATCTCGCGATCCTTCGAGGCCCCCACGAGAGAATCGAGGATTTCGCCCGTGCGCGCCCGGGCCTCGTCCTCATCCCCTCCGAGGAGGCCGCCACGGCGCGCGCCCTCGGACGCCGCGCTCACGCTCATGGTGCGCACGTGCGAGGCGAAGGCCAGCTGAATGAGCAGGAGGATGACGAGGACGACGAGGCCCTGGACGAGGACCGTCGAGACGACCTCGGACCCCTCCTCAGATGCCGCAATCGAGTCCATCGCACGGTTAAAGATCTCCACGAGCCGCTCCGAGGCGACGCCCCAGATGAGGACGACGAGCGCGGCCGTCATGAGGGTGATGAGGACCCACCCGGGCACGTCGCCGCGCTCCCCGAGGGGAGCCTTCCTGAGAAAGAGTTTCTTCATGACTGTTTCCTTCCTTCACGGGGTGAAATCCAGGGCGATGAGCCCCGGGTAGAGGGCGAACATGACGGTAACGGGCAGGATGAGGAAGACGACGGGCAGGAGCATCGCGATCTCGCGGCGCCCGCCCTCTTCCATGAGGGCGGCGAGGGATCGTTCGCGCTGGTCCCGGGCCTGGTCGTGCAGGACCGAGGCCAGGGGTGAGCCGCGCTCGATCGCCGTGGTGAGCGTGCGGCTCAGGCGCGTGAGGGCCGGGGATTCGGTGCGCTCGACGAGGTCGGCGAGAGCGCGCACGGAGGGCGTGCCGTTGCGGATGTGCCCGGCTGTCAGCGACAGCTCCGCCCCAAGAGGGCCTCCCGCGCACCCGGCGACGCGCTCGATGGCGGCGGGGATCGACTCGCCGGCGGCCACCGCGAGCGCGAGGAGTTCCGAGCAGTCGGGCACGGCGGCGTCGATCGCGCGCTGGCGGGCGTTCGCGCGCATGGTGAGGAAGCGGTCCATGCCGGCGACCCCGAGGAGGGTTCCGACGAGCGCGCAGGCGCACAGGGGAATGAGGGAGGCACGCAGGGAGGAGGCGTGGCGCGCGGCGACGAGGGCACACGCGGCGACGAGGCCGGCGACCCCCGCGACCGCCTGGCGCAGCCGGAAGACGGACACGTCCGGGTTCATACCGGCCAGGGAGAGCCTGCGGGCTACGGATTCGCTGGTGGATCCGAGGGAATCGAGGGCTGAGGCGCTCATGCGGCGCGCCCAGGCGGCGAGCGCGGAGGGTGGGCGCTCCTGCACGCGCCCCTGCGCGACGCGGTCAACGAAGGAGGGGCGGTGCGCGAGGGCGGCGGCCAGGATGAGGACGAGGCCCGCGCCGGCGATAAGGGCAACGGCCAGGTCGAGGGCGCGCATGATCCACGGGTTCATCGCGCGCCCCCAAGGTTCCTTGGGTCGGTGCTCAGTCGGCCCATGGCCTTCATGATCAGGTAGGCGATGACGCAGATGCCGGCCCCGGAGCACAGGACGGCGATACCGCCCGGCGAGTTCCAGACGCTCGCACTCGCCCCACCTCCCGACAGGAGGAGCAGGACGACCCAGGGGGCCGCGAGGCCGAGACGAGCGGCGCCCACGGTCCAGGATTGACGCGCCTCGAGTTCTCCGCGCACGCGCGCATCCTCACGCAGGAGTAAGGCAAGGTCTTGAAGCAGGCGAGTCAGGTCCGCCCCGCCGACAGATCGAGCGATGCGCAGCGCCTCGACGATGCGGTCGGCAACGGGATCGGCGACCGTCTCTTCATCGTGTCCAGGGCGAGCTCGAAACGGCCGTTAGCGCTGTAATCCCGCGAGAAGGCTTCGAAGGCGAAGCGCACGGGGACGGGCCCCTCCTCGGCCAGATCGCAGAGCACCTGGGGCAGCGCCGTGCCCGCACGCACGCCGGACACCATGGCGTCGATGACCTCGGGCCATGCGGCCCGCACGGTCTTTGCGTGTGCGCCCAGGCGCGAGACGACCCACGCGTAGGGCAGGAACGCAACGCCGACGGAGACGATAAGGGCGACGGGCCAGGCTCCCGTGGCAGCCAGGATGACGAGCGCGACGACGATTCCGACTCCGAGGCTCAGCGCGACCAGGCGCGCGGCCGTCAATCCGGGGATGCGGGCGCGGGCCACGTCCTCGCGCAAGCTCTTCCACGGCCCCCACGGGCGCACGCCGGGGGTGGAGTGAACCAGGGGGACACGGCCATCACGAGGCCGATGCCGAACACGAGCCCGCACACGATCGCAATCACGCCGGTCCCCAATCCAGAAGGGACGCAAGGTCGAAGCCGGCGGCAGCAAAACGATCGTGCAGGTCGAGGCCGCCCGTGCCTCGTGCGCACCGGTGCCCATCGAAGCGGAAGAGGGTGGCCGTCTCGATCCGGTTTCCTTCGACGCGCCCCGGGACCGCCATGATCTCGGCGACGTGGCGCTGCCCGTCCGCGCCACGCTCGACGTGACACACGAGATCGATGGACGAGGCCAGGGTCGGGGTGACGAATCCCGTCGTCACGTTCTCCCCCGCCAGGAGCGGCAGGATCGACAGCTTGTCGAGGGCCTCGCGGGCCGAGTTCGCGTGCACGGTCGCCATGCCCGGCACACCCGCGTTGAGGGCCACCAGCAGGTCGAGGGCTTCGGGGCCTCGGACCTCGCCGACGATCAGGTACTCGGGGCGCATACGCAGCGATTCACGCACGAGGTCACGCAGCGTGATCTCGCCCGTCCCCTCCGCGCCGGCCGGGCGCGTCTGCATCGCGACGTGGTCCCAGTTAGCCAGCCCCAGCTCGAAGACCTCCTCGCAGGAGATGACGCGGCGCGACCTAGGCAACTCCCCCGCGAGCGCGCGCAGCAGCGTCGTCTTCCCTGCCTGCGTGCCTCCCGAGACGAGGACGGAGAGCCCCACGGAGACGGCGGCCGCCAAGAAATCCCGCATCGGAGGAGCGAGCATATCAACCGCGACCAGGTCATCCAAGGTACGGGCGCGCTGGATGTGCTTGCGGATATTAACGCTCCACGACGATCCCGTGACGGGCGGAATGACGACGTGGAGGCGCTCCCCTCCCGCGAGCATCGCATCCACGAAGGGGCTGGACAGATCAAGCCTGCGCCCGGAGTGGTGGAGCATGCGCTCGACGAGGGCGCGCACGTCCTCGTCGGTGAGGATGAGGCTAGTCAGCTCGGCGACACCCGAGCGGGCCACGAACACACGCGACGCTGCATTGATCCAGATTTCCTCGACCGAGGGATCGTCCATGAGCGCCTGAAGCGGGCCGAGGCCGCAGATGTCATCCATGAGGTCCGCTTCGACCTGCTCGCGGGCCGCGGGCAGCAGGTCGGGCGCGTACCTGTCGATGGCGCGGTGAATGAGCAGACGCACGGATCGAGGGTCTCGGGCCGCGTCAACTCCGCCTGCGGCTAAGTCCTCACGCACCCGTGCGGCGAGCGCGCGCGTCGTGGCTTCCATCGCTGCGCCTCCTTGCTACAGACCAAGCTAATGTGTCGAAAGTAACAGAGTTTTTCAGCAAGGAGCAAACCCACATTCATTCAATCCTCCTCGCGCCGCGCGGGAGGAGCGCCCGGGCCCAGGCCGCGATACGTTAAGGCAATGACCTCCCGCAAGAGCCCCCTCGAACTGGACAGCCCTGGCCACCGCGGCCGAC
>CAKMQM010000056.1:0-3206 GCA_927911615.1 uncultured Xylanimonas sp. | reverse complement strand
ACCGCCATCCCAAGCCTCCCGACACGCCGGCGACACGCCGCCAGAGGGCTTCGCATGGCACAAACCCCCATTGCTGCCGACGCGGAGGCACCGGAGGGTACGGGCGGACCTGGCTGCGGTGCCCGTGGGCGGTGGGCGGGGCCTGGCCGGGCTTCGAGGCGCGGCGCCGAACGAAGTGAGACGCCTAGCCTCGCGGGCGGCCGGGGCCTCCGGCGCCCGGAACACCAGCGGCGCCACACACGGCGCCCGGAACACCAGCGGCGCCACACACGGCGCCCGGAACACCCGTGGGGCCGCAAGCAACACCACCAACGCCTCCCAAAAACAAACGACCACAACGACACCGCCGCAAAACCGCTACCATTGTGTCCATGCACACAGAGTCGTACCTGCACCACGGTCACACCGTTTACGAACACCGCCTGGACGTTCCCCTTGATCACCTGCGCCCCGCAGGCGCGGACAATCCGACGATTCAGGTTTTCGCGCGCGAGGTCGTGCGCAAGGGCCACGAGGACGCGCCCTACGCTGTGTTCTTGCAGGGCGGCCCGGGCTACCCGAGCCCGCGTTTCGGCGCGTTTACTGGCGGGTGGATGAATCGTCTCCTGCAGGATTACCGCGTGGTGCTCCTCGATCAGCGAGGCACGGGCCAGTCGACGCGCATGGACGCCCAGGCGCTCTCCCACTTGGATACGGACGAGGAGAAGGCCGCGTACCTGCGCCACTTCCGCCAGGATCAGATCGTGTACGACGCGGAGGCGTTGCGCCGCGAGCTGTGCGGGGATGACCCGTGGACGACGCTCGGCCAGTCTTTCGGCGGCTTTATCACGACGTCGTACCTGTCGTTGGCTCCCCAGGGCCTGAAGGCCAGCTTGATCACGGGAGGCCTGCCCGGCCTCGTCCATGTGGACGACATCTACCGCCTGACGTATGAGCGCACGGCGGCGCGCAACCGCGCGTACTTCCAGCGCCACCCGGGCGACGAGCGCACGGTGCGCGAGCTGTGCGCGCACCTGGCGGACACGGAGGAGACGCTGCCGACGGGCGAACGCCTCTCCCCCGCGCGTCTGCGCATGATCGGCATGATGCTGGGCGGCCAGGGCAACACGGATCAGCTGCACTACCTGCTCGAGGGCCCGTGGACGTCGGTGCGAGGCCAGCGCAGGCTCTCGTCGCAGTTCCTGGCGGCGATCGGCTCGCAGGTGGACGTCGCACCTATTTACGCCGTGTTCCAGGAGTACATCTACGCGTGCGCGACGCCGGACCTGGTGGGCACGGCGACCGGCTGGGCGGCGGATCGCCTGGCCGAGGAGATCCCGGGCTTCGCCAAGGACGCGAACCCTCTGGATGAGAGCGAGCCGTTCTACCTGACGGGCGAGCATTTCATGCGCCGCGTGTTCGACGAGGATCCGGGCTTGGCTCCGCTGAAGGGCGTCGCGGAGATCCTCGCGTCGACGACGGAGGCGGCTCCCGTGTACCTGCCGGATGTGCTGGCTGAGAACACGGTGCCGGTGGCTGCGGCCGTGTACTACGACGACATGTTCGTGCCGCGTGAGCTGTCCGTGGAGACGGGCGAGCTGATCGGCGCCCGCCACTACATCACGAATGAGTACCAGCACGACGGATCCGCATATTCGGGCGGAAAGGTCGTCTCTCACCTGCTTGACCTGCTCGCGGATTGATCCGCGCGCTCCCGATTGAAAGGACTGGCCATGGCCGCCTCATCTAGCTGTTCTTGTCCGTGCGCTGGCTCGGTGGACCCGACTCGGGTAGCGGGGTTCGCGGCGGGCGTGGGTGCTACCGTCGCGTGGTACGCCCTGCCCGATTACGTGCGCTCGCGCCCGTTGCGTGGTCTCGTGAAGGCGGGCCTGCTGGGGGTGCTCGGCTGGTCGATGGTGGCGCAGTTGCCGGAGCCCTCGGAGCTTCCGCCCTACGATGACGAGGACGTGGATTGCTCGAAGTCGTCCCCCGTCGCGGGTGAGGATCCACTCGAGGGTGTCACCGAGGCGGATCCGGCGGAGCTGGCGGTTCTCGCGGGCGCCGCGCTGGGGTCGGCGATGATCACGGTCGGCGTGGAGCGCTGGCTGTTCCGCCGCGGTGAGGGTCGCCGTGCGCAGGGCGCTCGTTTTGCCCACACGAGGCAGGGGCTGGCCCTGGGCGCTCTGGAAGCGGGCCTGACCGCGCTGACGTTCGGCGCGGGGGCCGTGCGAGAAAAGCTTTCGAAGGGCTGACCTTCCGTCCCGCGCCGACGAGGCCGGGGCGCAGTGATCGGGTCCGTGCGCGTGGGCGTGCGGGCGACGCGTGTCAGAGGGTGCGTCCGGTGATGCGGCGCAGGGCTTGGCAGGAGCGCCAGGAGTTGAGGAGCCCCATGGCGAGGGGCAGGGAGACGAGGGCGGCGAGGAGCGCGGATTCGGTGGCGACGGCGATGCCACCGACGGCGAGGAAGCCGATGAACCAGGCGAGCTGCATGCGCGCGCAGGCGGTCATGACGGCGCCGTCTCGGCGGGCGGCGTGCAGGGCTGCGTGGGACTCGGAGAAGATGACGAGGTCTTCGTTGCCGTCCCATTCGCGGTGCCAGCGGCGGGCCGCGATGAGGAGTGCGGCGAGGAGCGCGAGGAGGATGAGTCCTCCTCCGAGGATGAGGGCCAGGGCGAGGCCGGCGAGCTTTTCGATGACCGGTTCGGGCATGGAAGAGAGCTCGACGACGGCGACGATGGCGCTGACGGAGACGGTCAGGAGGACGGTGACGACGTCGATCGCGATGTTGACGCGGCCCTGTGTCCGCTGAGCGGCGCGCACGCGGTTGTAGCGGCGCAGCTGGTCGTTCCCCAGGCGGTAGGGCCGGGGTGCGGCATCGAATTGCAAGGGCTGATAGGTCACGCCCTCACAATAGCGTTGTCCGTTAATCTTTCGCGCCTTACAAAGCAACTGTCCACTGCCCAGTTGGACACTTTTTCGCTGGTCAGGATGTCAGGATTCCTTGTCATCATCACTGAAACTACGCGGCGACAGCGATCAGCGGGTGAGCGCCATCAGCCCGAAGAGGATGAGCCCCGCCAGCACGATCATGCGGATGAAGTCCATGACGGAGCTCCCCAGGTCCGGGAAGCGCTTGCGAGGATCCTGAAGGTCAGGCGCACGCCTCGCGGGAGGACGCGATTGAAGAGCGCGATCTGCGCGAACGTCATGAGGTAGCCGCTGAGCGA
>CAKMQM010000055.1:0-5680 GCA_927911615.1 uncultured Xylanimonas sp. | reverse complement strand
GGGATGGATCTGTGTTCACTAGACCACCGCCATCAATGGCACCGTATCCGGTGTACTGGTTCCACGTATGAGTGGAATCGAGTCCCGTGTTAACCAAGACCTGGAGGAGCTGGTTCGCGGTGGCGTCGGGCCACTTCTGGCGTGCAAGGGCCATCATGCCGGCCACGAGCGCTGCCGACACGGATGTTCCGTTCACGGTTGTGGGCTCACCAGTCGATAGGTCATACGTGGTGTAAGGGCCCCCAAAAGCGGCGGTGACGACGCCATCTCCCCACGAGGAGTACGACGCGAAGGTGCCGTCGCTGTTGATCGCGGACACGCCAACAACCCCAGAGAACCTGCCCAGGTGCGTCAGATTGTCATCGCTGCTGTCGTTGCCAGCTGAAGCGACGATGATGACACCCTTGCTGATCGCGTTAGCAATCGCCCACTTCAGATCAGCATTATCCTCTGAGACACTTTGCGAAACCGAAATGATCTGAGCACCGTCTTCGACAGCCTGGTTAATGAGATTGCCGAAAGAGTTGAGTCGGCGTTCACCCGAATCGCATGTTCCGTTCGACGTCGCGGACGCTGTCTCCGCCTGATACGTGTTCAGCGTCGCATCCGGTGCCACACCGTTCTTGGAAGAGACCAAAATGATCGCCATGTCGGTACTATGTCGGATACCCTCGGGCGTGGATTCGACGGTGCAACGACTCTTATCAGTGACCTTGGCGCCCTGAAGAGCAGCATTGCTGGTATCAACCGGGCTGCCAATCAGAGCAATGGTCACACCCTTACCCGTGTACCCCTTCGCACGTGCAGAGTCTAGGTGGTAGTACGAGAAGTACTCCTGAGTGGGGGCCGCGTCATCGGCCTGAGCCGGGGCGGGCACCACTGTCAGGGCACCAACCGCCAGAGCCAGAGCGGAGACCGCGGTGGTCAGGGCGCGCGCGGCGCGCCCCGCCCTCCCCACAAAACCGAAGGGAGAACGGGGCGCGGCGTTGGAATGAGAACTCACCACTGGCGGGGGTCCCATCCGTCGTCCGCACGCTTGACCGGCGTGATGTCCTTGTCGGTGCCGGAGGTCTGCGACAGAGGATTCACGTAACCTGCGGGCAGCCCGTCCTCGTCGTCGTCGAACTTGAAGGCCGCGTACTGGCGCCTACGGCCCTTCTTGTCGTCCTTGCCGGCGCCCGCGCCAGCGCCCGCGCCAGCACCCATGAAGCCGCCGGAGCCTGCACCGCCCTTGCCAGCCGCACCGGCTGCACCCGCAGCGCCACCGTTCGTGCCCGTGGTGCCCGTAACACCAGAGGAGCCGGCAGCACCATTCGCGCCGCCAGCGCCGGCTGCGCCCGCAGAGCCTGCGGGGGGAGTGTAGGAGCCGAAGCCAGAACCCGAGTAGGAACCGACCTTCAGGCCGGCCGTGCTCGCGCCACCCAGGCCGTTGGTCGTACCAGTAATGCCGCGCATGCCGGCCATGCCCAGACCGTTCGAAGACGCCGAGGCCACCTGCGCCGGTGCCACCGAAGCCAGAACCCATACGAGCCGCGCCGCGCACGCCGAGGGCACCCGCGCCGAGCACACCGGCACCGCCGAGACGGCCTGCCGTGGCGGAGTCGGAAGCCGCGCCGCCGTTGAGACGCCACAGTGGGTGATCCACGTCTGCCGGCGGTGCCGGGGTGTGGCCACCGATAACACCGTTACGGTAGGTGGTTCCGTTGACGCGTGTGTGCAACAGATCCCTGCTCATGAGATCCTGGGGATCCGTAATCGGGTTTGTGCGTGAGCCGAGCTCGCCATAGGGGAGCTCACGGGTTTCCACCGCACCGGAGGCAACGACACGGTTACGGGCTGCAGCCGCATCGGCTTCGCTCCACCACGGCTGGTCGAAACCACCGGGGTAGTTGCTGGACGTCGAGCTGCGATCTCCCGCGCGGCCAAAGTCATCCTCCTTGCCGTAGCACCAGTCGCTGCCACCACCGGCGCTGCCACCACCGGCGCTGCCGCCGCCAGTGCTGCCGCCGCCAGTGCCGCCACCGCCACCGGAGGTGCCGCCACCGCCGCCACCGCCGCCCGGATCCTTTTCCCTCTCCTGCTTTTCGTATTGATCCAAGTCCTGGCCCGGCTCAGCAACGTTTGTATATTTGCCCATGGACTCGCCGATGCTCCGGGTGCTGGAGTTCAGCATTGTGAGGATACGTTGGGCCGCAGCCTCACGCTGAGCGTTTGCCTGTTCTTCGACAGCTGCCACGTAGGCGGCTCCGGTTGTATAGAGCTTGCCCATAAAACGGATGCCCGTTCCAGGCTTACTGTCGGGAACCGAAACGAGCAGGTCATCGCGCATCGCGGCGGTGTCTGCGTCGATGAGGTCTGCGGACAGCTTCTCGCCTTCGGCGAGGGCAGTTGCCATGACGCCGCGACCCCGGGTGTACGTCCCGTAGCCGCCCTCGTAAGCTTCCTTGTACTTTGCGATACGGTCAACTGAAGCATCCACCCACCGGTCCATGGCTCTGCCGGTTGCTCCCGTGAAGCCGTGGCTATCTCGGTAGGTGCGCAGACGTTCGATGGCCTCGTCGAAACCTCGCAAGGCCTTTTCGTGGTCCTTGTCCCATGCGTCCAGGCTCTTGTTGGCGCGGGCATCCTGCATGAATGTCTTGAGTCGCTCGTAATACGGAGACGAGACCATGAAAAACTCCCTTCGTTAAGCTATGTGTTTAATCAGACTGTTTTCTGCCCAGGCTGTGCGACAGGACCCGATGTGGATGCGCTGCCTGCGTCACCACTGGATGTAGCCGAGGTCTTCAAAGTTGATGCCTCACTTGCGCGTTGGCGCGGGAGCACGTCTTCAATAGACAGGCCAATTTCGTGAAGTAGGGCATCGAGCTCTGAGTCCGCGGTGTTCGCACGGATGGACCGCATCCGCTCGTCAGACTGCGCCTTCAAGAACTCCAGCTCGTTGTCGTATTCTGCACCCGTAAAGCGAGCCATCGCCTGGTGCATCTTAGCCTCGAAGTTCTTGAGACTTTCGCTTTCGCGATTGAGCGCCTCAGAGAAGGCATCGAACATTTTAGCCGATCGGTCCTTCAGCGTTGACGGCCCGCTTTCGTGTCCCCAGAACGCAGACGTCTGCGCGGCTCCAAGGGACGAGGTGCGCTTTCGGGAATCCGTCACCGCGTCCCAGCTTTCGGTCACACTCGGCGCAGCAGCTGTCTGCTGGTCGTTGTCATATCCGACGTCAGGATTTCCGGTCATTGTTAACTCCTAATTGTCGATGGAAGATGAAAGAGCGCTGCAATGCGCCCGGTTGCTTACTTGGCGACCTTGAAGCGGCGGACCAGCGGTTCGTCGGGCTGGTCAGGTCCCTCGATCTTCAGGGTCCACACGTAGGTCAGATCAGAGCCCGAGCCCTCCACGTCCACGGTCCAGGACGAGTAGTACTCACAGTTCTGCTCCACGCACAGGTCGTACGTGTCCTCACCCAGACGCCAGTAGTCGGTCGCCGACATCATCTGGTAGATCGTCTCATTCTTATTCACGACCGTCTGGCCCTTGGGATCCAGCTTGAAGGTCTGCTGAGAGATCGACACGGGGGCCTCGGCCACCAGCTGCGCGCCAACCATGTTGTTCAAGGCGACGGCCTTCGCGGCGATCTGCTTCTTCTGATCGCCCGACGCGGACTGCATCTGCTGCACCAGCTGCTGCTTCTGCCCCTGAGGAATGTTAGGCAGCTTGCTGATATCGGTGGCCTTAGAGCCACCCCCACCGAAGAGGGAGCAGCCCGACAGCGCGACGGCAGCGAGCAGCACGGACGAGGTGGCCGCACATGCGCGACGGGACACGAGAGAGGACATATTTTTCTCCTACTTTCAGACTGGTCAATCATATGCGATGAACGGGTCGCCGTGTCAACAAACGGTCAGATTGATGCGGGTGGGGTGTTCGCCAGCTGGGCAGCGACCACGCCGAGCTCACGGTGGACGACCTGCGCGCGGCCCGGAACGGCTCGCTTGGGCTTGACGCCGTTGATGATCGCGCCCTCGCTGGGATTACCGGACAGGAGGATGCCGGTGACCGCCAGGTCGTTCATCATCTGCAGGACCTTCTCGTAGGCCGCACGCGACGCGCCACCCATACGGCGGGTGATGATCACGTGCAGGCCGATGTCGGCGGCCTGCGGCAGCAGGTCGATGAGCTCCATGAGCGGGTTGCCCGACGTCGTCGCGACCAGGTCGTAGTCGTCGACCAGGATCCACACCTCGGGGCCCGACCACCAGCTGCGGTCGCGGATCTGCTCGGGAGTGACGTCCGAACCCGGCAGGCGCGTGCGCAGGAATGCTGCGAGCTCGCGTATCTGCTTCATGGCCTCGGAGTGGTTCGTCAGGTACCCCAGCTGGTAGTCCTTCGGAATCGCGCCCATGAGCGTGCGGCGCATGTCGATCGACATGATCTTTGCCTCGCCCGGCGTGTACAGGCGCGTGACCTCGGAAATGATCGAGCGCAGGAACGTCGTCTTGCCCGTCTTGCCGTCACCGAACAGGTACAGGTGCGACTCCGCGCGGGTGTTGAACAGGAGCGGTCCGAGGCGGGACTCCTCCACGCCCAGGATCATGTCGCCACCGCCGCGCGGCAGGACCAGCGGCTCCGGGATCTGCGCGAGGATCTCGGGAACCGTGACGTTTTCGGGCAGCAGGCGTAGCTTCGGGCCCTCGCCGTGGACCAGCGACTCGCGGATCTTCGCCACCGTGCGGGCAACGCCCTGCGACACGGTCGACGGATCCGGATCGTCGTCGGCGCGCGGCAGGCCGATCATCATTTCGTGGCCCACCATGTCGATGCCTCGACCCGGGCGTCCCTTCGGAATACGGGCGGCGCCCTCGCGGTTGACGATCGACTCCTTCGGGTTCGCCGTGTGCAGCTCCAGGCGCGAACCGAAGATGTCCTGCGCCTCCGAACGGATGTCCATCCAACGGGCGGCCGACACGATGAGGTGAACGCCCAGCGACAGGCCTCGGCTCATCATCGTCGTCACCGTGCGGTCCAGGCCGTCGAACTCGCTGCGCAGCGCGCCCCAGCCGTCGATGACCAGGAACACGTCGCCGTAGCCGTCGTCGTAGGTGCCCTCCAGGCGGCCGCGGCGGTAGGTGTCCATCGAGTCGATGCCGTGCGCGCGGAAGTAACGCTCGCGGTCGTCCATGATCGCCGCGATCTCGGCGATCATACGCGTGCGCACCTCCTCGGTGTCGCGCGTCGCGATGCCCGCCACATGCGGGGCACCCGCAAAGCCGGCGAACGTACCGCCGCCGAAGTCCATGACGTAGAACTGGACTTCCTGCGGCGTGTAGGTCAGCGACAGGGCCTGCACGATCGTACGCAGCGCCGTCGACTTACCCGTCTGCGGGCCGCCGACCAGCGCGAAGTTACCGCCCGCGCCCGACAGATCCAGGACGAGGGTCTCGCGACGCTGCTCGAGCGGCAGGTCGACCGTGCCCAGGGGCACGCGCAGGGGGCCGGACTCACGCCACGCGCGCGACACGAAACCGAGCTCCGGGTCTGGGCGCAGGTCGGGCATGAGCGTCGCGAAGGTATCCGGGATCTCCAGCGGCGGCAGCCACACCTGGTGCGCCGGGTAGCCCTTGCCCTTCATCTTCTCCACGGCGATGTCCATCTCGGACATGTCCGCCCACACCTCGTCGCC
>CAKMQM010000054.1:0-8868 GCA_927911615.1 uncultured Xylanimonas sp. | reverse complement strand
CCAAGTGGAACTCCACCGCCGACCTGTCCTCGTGGAAGCACGGCGCCAGCCCGCTCGGCTGGGGCGACCGCGACGCCGGTACGCCCTTCACGATGCCTGCGGCGGACCGAGCCATCACGACATTCGTGCGTGACGTCAACTTCGGTTACCCTCAGCGCCGACTTCGAGGTCACCCTCGACGTCCGCGTTGACGATGGTGCAGTCATCTACGTCAACGGCACCGAAATCAAGCGCGTGAACATGCCCGAAGGCACGATCGACGCCAATACGCGAGCCTCCTCCAACGTCGGCCTCGCTACGGCGAAGAACAACATTGTGCGCATCGCGGTGCCTCGCAAGGTGCTCAGGGACGGCGTCAACCGTATCGCCGTCGAATCGCACGCCAACTACGCGAATGCCGCATCCGTGACCTTCGATCTCAAGGCAAGCCTGGTGAGGTGATCTCCATGACCGCGACGTCAACCCCCGCCGGTGGCTCGGAAGAGGCCGAGGCCGCCGGCGCGGTCGGCGCCCCCGCGACCGACCCCGCGTTCGATGCGATGGCACAGCGTGTGCTGACCCGTGGGCACTCGACCACGTGGCTCAACCACTGGTCCCTCCTGCACGCCGACTTCCGTGCGCTTGCCCGCATGCACACCGTCGGCTTCGACGGGACCCTCCTGCAAATGCGTCTGCGCGCAGCAGGTCACGAGGTCGCCCGCACCTCCGCGGACCTCGTCCTGCCGCAGGTCTTTGAACGCCTCGAGGATGGCACTCGCATCACCCTCATCGGGGCTGTGCCCGAGGCTGGCCAGGCCGCAGCTGAGCGCCTGCACCGCTTCGACGTGCAGGTCATCGATGGGTACGAGGGCCTTCGTCGTCTGAAGGCCGATCCCTCGGTGCTCACTGCCTTCGATCCGCGCCTCGTGATCGTCGGCCTGGGGGCCGGCCTCCAGGAGGTCGTCGCATCCTTTGTTCTCGACCTCCTGCCCGAGGCGTCCGTGTGCACTGCGGGCGGTTGGATCGACCAGTACGCGCGCGCTGCCGACGACTATTTCCCGAACTGGGTGCACGCCGCCCGCCTCGGGTGGGCCTGGCGTATCGCGCACGAGCCCAAGCGCCTCACGAAGCGCTACACCGTCGAAGCCCTCGACTTCGTCGCCCACGCTCCCGAGCTCATTTCGAGGCTCGAGGCCATGGGTAGCTTCGACGATCTCGGACTGGTCGGTGGCGTGACGCTTCGCTGACCGAGGTTGACGCTCGTTGTTGTGAAGGAGGCCGGCCCTGCGGGGTCGGCCTCCTTTGCGTCGCCAGACGGGCTGGTGCTGCCCGCTGGTGGGTGGACGGTTGCTGGTGCGTAGGGACGGTTGCTCGTACCTGCTGTCATCTGGCATTGTGTGCGGCTAGTGTGGCGAGACCCCCGCATCTGGCGACGTGAGCTCCAGGCGGCTGTGATGGGGGTTCTGGATAGGAACTTGTGTTCTGGATAGGAACGGTGCTTCTGGATAGCTTATTTCCTATCCAGATCGCTCCAACCTATCCAGATCGTCGCTTCCTATCCAGTTTGCGGTGCGGATGTTCTCCGGCCTGCCAGATGTCTTCGAATGGCGCGGAGCTTGGTGCGCACGCGGATAGGTTATGCGCATGCGGATAGCTTATTAACCTATCCGCATGTCAATAACCTATCCAGATCGTCATAACCTATCCGCATCGTCATGACGTGTCCTCCCGGCCCGTGGCCGAGGTAAGCGGGCCGCAAGGCTGTTGCCGGTCAGTCCTGTGTCTCGAAGACTGGTCGTCAACAGGGTTTGCGTGGAGGTGTAGTCCCCCAGGTCAGGGTCTCTTTCGTGTGAGCGCCCTGGTCGGCTTTCGTGAGTGTGCGAGGGGCGCGCGCGGGGGAGGGGGAGCGGCGCTGAGCGTGTCTCAAAACGCTTCTGGATAGATGCTTAAAAAGGGTTATGCAGTGAATGGCGTAGCCCACACAAAACATTAAGAGGGTGCGACGGCTCCCTGTGATGCGGGAGGCAAAGGGTGCTCTTATGCGTAGGTGTCAAACTCTCTTGAGGCTTATGAGCTGCTCGCTGTATGCACACTTCCGTGCAATGTGAATCGATCGCTAGCGCAATGTGCGAGTTTGACGACTCAATATTCAAATGGGTCGGGTGGCCTACGCGAGCCTCGTTGATCCGGTCCTGACGTGTGACTGAGGGGTGGAAGTGGCGCGGTGATCGCTGCTGTGAGGTACTGCGATGGGACCTCGCCGCGCTATCCAAGGCGATGTGAATTGCCTTGTGGTTGCAGGGATTTGTGGCCGTGGTGGGGCGTTGAAGATAAAGGTGTGGCCCGAGCCGATCAGCTCGGGCCACACCCAATCACACACAGAGAGGAAAGACTTAGTAGGCGCCCTCGTGACGCAGGAGCGCGGGGATGGTCTGGAGCATGATCCACGTGTCGAGGGTGAGGGAGCGGTGCTGGGCGTAGGAGAGGTCCAGGTGGACGGTCTCATCCCAGGAAAGGTTCGAGCGGCCGGAAATCTGCCAGAGGCCGGTGATGCCGGGGCGGACGGCGAACTTGTCCATCACGCGGGGTTCGTACTGTGCAACCTCGCTGGGGAGCGGGGGGGCGCGGGCCCACGAGGGACATGTCGCCACGCAGGACGTTGAAGAGCTGGGGCAGCTCGTCGATCGACGTCTTGCGCAGGAAGGCTCCGATGCGCGTAATGCGCGGATCGTTGGCCATTTTGAACATGATCGAATTTCCGGCAGAGGAGTCGGCCTCGTTGGCCTCCATGAGGGAGTCTTTGAGCTCTTCGGCGTCCACGCGCATGGTGCGGAACTTAAACATGGTAAAAGTCTTGCCGTCGAGGCCGACGCGCTCCTGAGTGAAGAAAGCGGGGCCGCCGTCGTTCAGGCGCACCATCGCAGCGACGATGATCCACAGCGGAGTCAGCAGGATAATGCCGAAAAGAGCTGCGAAAATGTCGCACATGCGCTTGATGGCGTTGTCGGCGGAGGCGGCAAGATCCGACGCGTGCTCGAATGCGAGAGTCGCGGATGCGGCTCGTGCGGTGGGCTTCGTCAAAGTTGTCATCTGTGCGTCTTCCTTCTACTTCATCAAACTCAAATGCTGCATGTCGGTTAGAGGCGGAAAATCCGCTCCGGACTGGGGTGTTTACTAGGTAAACGTCCCTGGCGCAACTCAGTCACCGTTAGGTGTTAACCCTAGTCTATCCATATGGTTAGCTTGATTGCTAACCAAAGGGTTAAGTACAAGCGAAAAAAGGCTGTGATTTCATACACCCGGCGAGTTGTGCAAGTCAGATCTGAACGCCATGTGACCACCTGGTAGCTTGCTGACACCTTGGCAGAATGCGTGGAAAACCGCCGAGCGATAGACTGGTCAGCGTGTCGTGACTGGCGAACAGGTGGGCCACCACCGGGGAGCGACGCGTCGGCATCGATAGCCGCCCGCCTGGGCTAGAGGCCACTGCCAACCATCATCGGATGATCAATAGGAGAACCCCATGGATTCCCTCAATGACATGACACTTGCGCAGCTGGATCCTGAGATTCAGGCCGTTCTGGACGCCGAGCTTGGTCGCCAGCGTGACACTCTCGAGATGATCGCCTCGGAGAACTTTGTTCCACGCGCCGTCCTCGAGGCTCAGGGCTCGGTCCTTACTAATAAGTACGCCGAGGGCTACCCGGGCCGCCGCTACTACGGTGGCTGCGAGTTCGTGGACGTCGCAGAGTCCCTCGCCATCGAACGTGCGAAGCAGGTTTTCGGCGGCGACTACGTGAACGTTCAGCCCCACGCCGGTGCGCAGGCCAACGCCGCTGCGCTCATGGCTATGGCGAACGTCGGCGACCCGATCCTCGGCCTGTCGCTGGCCCACGGCGGTCACTTGACCCACGGCATGCGCCTGAACTTCTCGGGCAAGAACTACAAGGCCGTCGCCTACGAGGTTGACCGCGAGACCATGCGCATCGAGCCTGAGAAGGTTCGCGAGGCTGCCCTCGCCGAGCGTCCGCGCGTCATCATCGCCGGTTGGTCCGCCTACCCGCGTCACCTTGACTTCCAGGCCTTCCGTGACATCGCGGATGAGGTCGGCGCCGCCCTCTGGGTGGATATGGCTCACTTCGCGGGCCTCGTGGCCGCGGGCCTGCACCCGAACCCCGTCCCCTTCGCCGACGTGGTGACGACGACGGTCCACAAGACCCTGGGTGGTCCTCGTTCCGGCATGATCCTGTCCTCGCGCGGCGAGCAGTGGGGCAAGAAGCTGAACTCTTCGGTGTTCCCCGGCCAGCAGGGCGGCCCTCTCATGCATGTGATCGCCGCGAAGGCCATCGCCATGAAGGTCGCGCAGACCGACGAATTCAAGGACCGCCAGCGCCGCACCCTCGAGGGTGCGCAGATCATCGCCGAGCGCCTGGGCGCTGACGACGCGAAGAAGGCCGGTATTAAGCTGGTCACGGGCGGCACCGACGTGCACCTCGTCCTCGTCGACCTGGTCGACTCCGAGCTCAACGGTCAGCAGGCCGAGGATCTGCTGCACGAGGTCGGTATTACCGTCAACCGCAACGCCGTTCCCTTCGATCCTCGTCCGCCGGCCGTCACCTCGGGCCTGCGCATCGGCACCCCCGCCCTCGCGACGCGCGGCTTCGACGCCGAGGACTTCGCCGAGGTTGCGGACATCATCGGCACGACCCTGTCGCAGGGTGCGTCCGGCGGCAACGTTGAGGTGGACGCCCTGCGCGCCCGCGTCAAGAAGCTGACGGACAAGCACCCGCTGTACGCCGGGCTCTGATCGTGAGGGCTCCCTGGGAGGGCCCGCCGGGGTCCTGGATGGCAAGGCGACCGCTGCCGCCATTAAGGCGGAGCTGAAGGAGCGCGTCGATCGTCTGCGCGAGGCCGGGGTCGTCCCGGGCCTCGGCACGATCCTCGTGGGCGAGGACCCTGGGTCCGTCGCCTACGTCGCCGGCAAGCATCGCGATTGCGCGCAGATCGGCGCTGAGTCGATCCGCGTGGACCTGCCCGCCGACGCGACTCAGGAGCAGGTGGAGGCCGCGATTGATCAGCTCAACGCGGATCCTGCCTGCACGGGCTACATCGTGCAGCTGCCCTGCCGCGCGGCATCGATACGAACGCCGTTCTGGAGCGTATCGACCCCGCGAAGGATGCGGACGGCCTGCATCCGATGAACCTCGGACGCCTCGTGCTGCGAGGCTCGGGTCCCATCGACTCGCCCCTGCCGTGCACGCCGCGCGCGGTCATCGAGCTCATGGAACGCCATGGGATCGACCTGGCCGGCAAGAACGTGTGCGTCATCGGTCGAGGCGTGACCGTGGGTCGTTCGATCGGCCTGCTGCTCATGCGCAAGGAAGTGAACGCGACGGTCGACGTGTGCCACACGGGCACGACCGACCTGGCTGATCACGTGCGTCGTGCGGACGTCGTCGTGGCGGCGGCGGGCTCCGCGGGGATCATCACCCGCGACATGGTCGCCCCCGGCGCGATCGTCCTCGACGTCGGCGTGAGCCGCGTGCAGGGCGAGGACGGCAAGGCCCGACTGATGGGTGACGTCGCGGACGGCGTGGATGAGGTGGCCAGCTGGCTCAGCCCCAACCCCGGCGGCGTTGGCCCGATGACGCGGGCGCTCCTCGTGACGAACGTCGTCGAGGCGGCCGAACGCCAGGCGGGAATCGGCGCGAACTGACAGGCGCGCGCGGCCTCGGAAAACGAGGGGTGAGCGCGCGAACGCGGCGGAGGCGCGGTGAGGATGTCCATTCCTCGCCGCGCCTCCTCGTTCCTCTAGACTGAAGAAAACTCGCGTAAGGAGAAAACGATGACTCTGACGGTGACCACCGTGAACCTGAACGGCATCCGCGCCGCCCACAAGCGCGGCTTCCTCGACTGGCTGGAGGCAAGCGATACGGATGTGCTGCTTATGCAGGAGGTGCGCGCGCCCGAGGAGATCTCCCGCGAGATCATGGGCGATGCCTGGGAGAGCGTGTGGGTTCCCTGCCGTATCAAGGGTCGCGCGGGTGTGGGCGTGGCCGTGCGACGTGGTCGCGCGGTCCTGGAAGGTGAGCCTCGCCTGATTCTCGACGACGCCGAGACGGACGTGGATTCGGGCCGTTGGCTCGAGGCCGTCGTGCGTCCCGAGGGCGGCGACACCCCCGTGCGCGTCGTGTCCGCTTACTTCCATTCGGGCGAGAAGGATACTCCCAAGCAGGAGGCCAAGATGGCGCACCTGCCCCGCATTGGCGCGCGCATGGCCGAACTGATTGCCGAAGAGGCCGCCGGTGGCATCTCCTCGCTCGTGTGCGGCGACTTCAACGTCGTGCGCTCGGAGGCCGACATCAAGAACTGGAAGCCGAACCACAACAAGCGTGCCGGCGTCCTCGACGAGGAGATCGCCTTCCTCAACCAGTGGGTGGAGGAGGGGTGGCGCGATGCCGTGCGCGACCTGGCCGGCGACGTGCAGGGCCCCTACTCGTGGTGGTCGTGGCGCGGCCAGGCCTTCGTCAACAACGCGGGCTGGCGCATCGACTATCAGTACGCGACGCCCGCCCTGGGTGAGTGCGCGCGTTCCTTCGAGATCGGCCGCGCCGACGAGTATGCGGAGCGCTTCTCGGATCACGCGCCGGTCTCCGTGACCTACGAGATCTGACATTTCAACGACGAGGCCGTGGCTGGCCCGGGAGCAGAGGAATCCCGTCCGGCCGCGGCCCTTCGCGTATGCGGTGTCCTCGTCATCCGTGGCACACCCGTAGTCGCCACCGTCACCGGCTCCCAACATTTCGCACGTAATTCGCTCGGATGAAGTTTTAATAATCCGTGAAAACGTTGCAATTCCAATGGTCTGAATTCAATATTTGAATAAGATGCGCGGGAATTACGTGCGAAATTGGTGGGCGTTGTGCGGAAAGCGGGCGGGGAAAAGAGCAGGCGGTGAAAAGAACGGGCGGCGAAAAGAGCGGGGGACAGTCTGGTAGGAACTCAGTGCCCGGAGGCGTCGAAGTCGAACAGTGCCATCGAGGAGTAGATGCCCGACGGGTCGATGCGGTCCAGGCGGAAACCGGGAACGATCCACGAGGCCTCGACGGTCGCTCCGATATCGAGTGCCATGTCCAGGGCGACGTCGTCGACGTCCTGTGCCAGAGTCACGTGAGGGTGATACGGAAAGCGCGTCTCGTGGTCGAGGGGGCCGGAGCGGATCTCCTCGGCGAGGTCCGTACAGTCGGAGGCGCCTTCGGCCAGCGTCATGAAAGCGACGTTGGAGACGGGGCGGAAAGAATCGGTGCCGGACAATGTGACGCGGAAGGGGGAATGCCTTGAGGCGATGGAGCGCAGGTGGTCGATGACCTCGGCGCGTGCCTCGCGCGCGACGGGGGTCGGCGGCATCAGCGTGATGTGCGCGGGGATGCGTGATCCCGCAAGGTCTCCCAGGCGAAGGCGCAGGTCGGTGAGCTGCGTGACCCACGGTTCGGGGATCGCGACGACGACGCCGAGCCAGTCCTGGCCGGGGAGTCGTTGGGGGAGGAACATGGGGCCTGCCTGTGTCGCGGTTGTGGTGGCTCCACTGTACCGGGTGTCGGGGCGGGTTCGATGAGGCCGTAGCGCTTGAAGGGTGTGAGGGCGTTCACGTAGCCTTGTGGAAGTGAGACCAAGGAGGATCTTGTGACTGATCTCGTGTGGGCCGACGCTGCTACTCCCGATGAAGGGGCCGCGCAGGCCGCAGACCTGTTCCGTGACGCGTTTGGCTACGAGCCTCGGGGCGTGTGGAGTGCGCCCGGGCGCGTCAACATCATCGGCGAACACGTGGACTACAACGGTGGTCCGTGCGTTCCGATCGCGCTGCCGCACCGCGCCTACGTGGCGCTGTCGCCTCGCGGGGATCGGATGATTCGCCTGATTTCGCCGCAGACGCGCGAGGCGATCGACGTCCTCGATCTCGACGTGATCGGCCCGAAGGGACCCCCGGCGAGGTGACCAACCATTGGACCGCGTACCTTGCGGGTGTCGCGTGGGCCCTCGAGCAGGCGGGATACGGACCGCTGCCCGGTTTTGATGCGGCCCTGTGGTCGTGCGTGCCCTGGGTGGTGGCCTGTCGTCGAGCGCCGCGCTCGAGTGTGCGACCGCGGTTGCCCTCGACGAGGTGTGCTCGCTGGGTCTTGCGGGCACGATCGAGGCCCCCAACGACGAGGGGCGCAAGGTGCTCGTGGATGCCGCGCGCGCCGCGGAAAACCAGGTGGCGGGCGCGAACACGGGCGGCCTGGACCAGACGGCGTCGCTGCGATGCAGCGAGGGGCACGCGCTGGCCCTTGATTGCCGGGACATGTCGACGCGTCAGGTTCCCTTCGATCTGAGCGCGGTTGGCCTCGAGCTCCTCGTCATCGACACGCGCGCCAAGCACTCGCTGGCGGACGGCCAGTATGGTCGCGCCGCGCGGACTGCGAGGAGTCGGCGCGCATCCTGGGAGTGGGCCAGCTCGTGGACGTTGAGGACCTCGCCGAGGCCACGGCCACGCTGGGTAATGAGCGCCTGGCCGCCCGCACGCGCCACGTCGTCTCCGAATCGCGCGCACGCGCGCCTTCATTGAGCTCCTCGACGAGGGGCCGCTGGAGGGCACGCGCCTGGCGGTTGCGGGCGCTCTCCTGAACGATTCGCACGACTCGCTGCGCGACGACTACGAGGTCTCCTGTGAGGAGCTGGATGTGGCCGTGGAGGCTGCCCGTGCTGCGGCGCGCACGGCGCACGCATGACGGGCGGTGGCTTCGGTGGTAGCGCGATCGCGCTCGTCGACGCGCACGCCGTCGAGGGTGTGGCGCGAGCCGTCGCGGCCGCCTACGCGGAGCGAGGCTGGGAGCCTCCCACTTCATCCGA
>CAKMQM010000053.1:0-4510 GCA_927911615.1 uncultured Xylanimonas sp. | reverse complement strand
ATCTGGCGGGTGCCCTTCTTACTCATCTTGAGCGTGTAGGAGATGGCGTAGAGAACCGAGATTGCCCGCTGGTAGGCATCATCTTCCTCGTTGGGATCCCCACTGCCGCGCACGGCCACGAACCTCATGGGGGGAACCTCGACGACGCTCGGCCCCTTCTTTGGGGCGTACAGTTCCTTGCATTCCTTCTTGTAGTCAAACGCCACGTCGACTCCTTCGCTCGGGTCACATGATACCGCGAGGTAGTGCGCCGATTTCCCTGTCCGTGGCCTACGATCGGTGATAGCATCCCTTTCGTCAGCTCACACCCCGGGCGCGAGGGAGCGCCCAACAACCGCCACGGAGCGACTCCATGAAGATGCACACCTACGGGGACTATGGGGACGACTCCCCCACCGTTCTCCTTATTCACCCGATGCTGTCCTCGGCCTCGCGTATGAAGGCCGCGGTCGCCGACCACATGGGCGCGGGGCTGCGTTTCCTCGTGCCGGACCTATCCGCTCACGGGGACGAGGCCTCGGCCCCCTACGTATCGGCGGCGGCAGAGGCAGCGGCGATCCACAAGTGGCTGGCCTCCCACGGAATACGTCGTCTGTCTCTGGGTTTCGGCGCGTCGCTCGGCGGGGTGATCCTGTTCGAGCTGCTGCGTTTCCCAGACCTCGTCTTTGATCGACTGT
Organism: uncultured Xylanimonas sp.; assembly: GCA_927911615.1. GTDB lineage: Bacteria > Actinomycetota > Actinomycetes > Actinomycetales > Actinomycetaceae > Pauljensenia. The sequence goes on along the minus strand of CAKMQM010000053.1, from coordinate 3,833 downwards.
TCATTGAGGGGGTGAGCTTCTACTCGGGCGGACCCGTGGCCCGGGTCGGCGGGGCCGTTCTCAGCCGCGTGATGGTCGCGAAGCACCGAAAGGCCGTGCGCGATCCCGAGGCGGGGGCACGCAAGCTCGCGCGCCTCTACGGCGAAGAGGCTGCACGCTCGATGGTTGCCAGTTTCGCCGCGATGAGCGAGGACAGCGTCCGCGCGATCGTGCGCGACTGCTCGCACGTTAGGCTGCCGTCCCTCTCCCCCACCACCCAGCGGCGCTGCACCTTCGCGTACGGGCAGAAAGACTCGGACCTGCGGCTCGCGCAGCGCGTGATCCCACGCCTCTATCCCGAGGCGGAGCTACGCGTCTGGCCGGGGTCGGGGCACTGCGAGCGCATGAGCCGCGACTCGGTCGCCTACGGGGCGATGCTGCGGAACGTCGCCCTGGGCTCGGCATCTACTGATCGTTCGTGAAGGAGGCGATCACGCAGGGAATTCGACCTCGCACGACGCGGTAGGTGACGCCCATACAGCCCATACGCTCAAAGAACGCCCGGTAGGACACCGGGTCGAAGTGCTCCTGGAAGTGCACGCCGAATCGGGAGATCACCCTCAGGAACATGGTGTGCGCCCGCTTCTTGGGAATCACGTAGGTGGGCACGATGATCGTGCCACCCGGGCGCACGACCCGCTTGAGCTCCTTGAGCGCGTCGCCCGGTTCAGGCAGCAAGTGGATGATGTTGCCCGCCACGACGGCGTCGAACGAGTCGTCCGCGTAGCGCAAGTCGGTGATATCCGCCTGCTCGACGGTGACGTTCGAGTGTTTCGCGAGCTTCTTGCGTGCCTGCTTCAGCATCCCCTCGGAATAGTCGGTCGCAACCACACGCGCGCATGCGGGGGCTATGGCGGCGCTAATCGCGCCCGTTCCGCACGCACATTCGAGCACGGTGTCACCGGGGCGAATCAACCGGGCAACGGCACCGCCCGTCCCGTCGTACACTCTCCTGTTGAGCGCGTTGACGGCGAGGTCGTAGAGCGGGGCAACTCGATCCCAGAACAATGCTGAACACCTCCGTATTCCCATGCATCGCACGAGGCCGACGCTGCTTCGCGCTGCTGGACATGGTACGCCTGCGTGGGAGATGCCGGGGCGGAAAGGGGTGCTGTGCACAGGAACAGAACCACGAAGGCACACGCGGACAGGTTATGCGGATACGGATAGGTTATTCACTTGCGGATAGGTTAATAAGCTATCCACATCGTCATAACCTATCCGCATGTTCGTAACCTATCCGCGTAGTCGCGTGCGGGCCGACATGAACCCCTTGCTCGCGCCTACGTCCGCCGCACGCGGCGCGCATGGATGAAGGCACCGACACTATGAGCCCCGAATCCAAGGAGGCTGTAGCCCACCCCGTAGATGAGCGCGCTGTCGTTGAGAAACAGGAACATCGGCACCAGGAAACACACGAAAGGCGCGAGCAGCCACAGGAGGCTCAAGCCCTCCTTGACGCCGTCCCACGCACCGAAAACCATCGCCAGGATCGGCAGGATCACGAGCAGGATCAGGAAGACGAGGCTCTTCACGATCTCCATCGAGTCCGAGACGCGCGAGAGACTAAACCACGCCGCCAGCACCAGCAGGTAGCTACCGAACAGCACGGCGATACGATTCCACGTTGATTTTGTCGCCCACCTCATGACTCAATGATAGCCGCGTCGCATGAATAAAAAAGCACTTTGACACGTCCACTGTGCAGGCCGCGAAATGGGCGTACATGAACCAGCGTTGCGGCGCGCGCGACGCTACCAGAGGGGTGACGCCTACTTGCAGAAGCTGCCGAAGAAACCGCGCTTCTTCTCGGCGGCGGCGTACTCCTCGTCGGAATGGTCCTTATCGCACCACTGATCGGCGGGAACCTGTTCCTTCACCGAGTCGATGTGCTTGCCGCAGCCCTTCCAGGTGGTCTTTCCGCACACCTCGCAGGTGGTGGGTCGACACATGATTGTCTCCTTTGTTGTTGCGGCGCGAATTCGTCAGCGGATCCGCACCATGGTATTGCGAGCTTGCGCCCTCCTCAGGCTGGTTGCGCCGTCGCATGAGGCCAGTCGGAGGACCGAACGCTCGTGTTTGTCGGTCGTCATGCTCTCGGTTGTGACTAGAGATTCTACTGCTTCGAACTCCGACGCGGGGGCGTTTTCGAGGCTGCAATCCGTAGGCTTAGCCCTCCCCCGTGACTAGGACGGCCTCGGCCCGATCGCCGAGCCACGCGCGCAGCGTCTGGATGCCGCCCGACAGCATGGTGACGTTGAAGCCGCGTGGCGCACGATTCGGTAGCCGATCCAGGAGCGCACGCCCGCGGCGCACATGACGACGAAGGGCTGGTCGCCGACGTTCTCATCGACCCAGGTGCGGACCTCGTCAAGGCGGTCGCGCAGCTGAGTATGGGGGATGTTGAGCGAGTTCGGCATGTGCCCGGCCGCATACTCGCCGGGCGTGCGCACGTCCAGGACCGGCATGTCCTCGGTGAGGGCGTCCGGGCCGGTGAGGACGAGCTCGCCGGTCACCACGTTGTGGGCGACCATGCCGGTCTGGTTGACGGGGTCCTTGGCCTGGCCGTAGGGCGGCGCGTAGGCGAGGTCCAGGTCGATAAGGTCAGTCGCGCTCAGGCCGGCCCGCATGGCGGTCGCGATGACGTCAATGCGGCGGTCCACGCCGTCGGCGCCCACGGCTTGCGCGCCGAGAATCTGTCCGTCGGTGCCGACGTGCATGAGGATGTGCACGGGCTTGGCGCCGGGGAAATAGCCCGCGTGCTGGTTGGCGTGCGTGTGCACCGTGAAGTACTCCGCGCCCGAGGCATCGAGGGCCTGGCGGTTAGCGCCGGTCATGGCGGCAGTGAGGCTCCCGATCCGAACGATCGCGGTGCCCTGGGGGCTCGGGATGGGGCGCGCGGCGGCCTCGCCATGCTCGGCGTCGGCGATCGCGTCGGCGACGAGGCGTCCCCCGCGGTTCGCGGGCCCAGCCAGAGCGACGGGGCGGTCGTGGTCGCGACCCATCGTGCCGTCGCCGACCGCGTAGACGTCATCCACGCTGGTACGCCCTCGGTCGTCGACGAGGATATAGCCGCGGCTGGTCTCGATACCCGCGGCCTCGGCGAAGGCGGTGTCGGGGCGCACGCCGGTCGACAAGACGATGACGTCGGCGGTCAGGACCGTACCGTCGGAGAGCGTCACGGAGTCGTGGTCGTCGCCGTGGGTGATGGACTGGGCGGCAACTCCTGCATGGACACCCACCCCGAGGCCGCACAGCTCCTGCGTGACCAGCGTGGCCGTCTCGACCTCGAGGGGTGGCAGGACGTGTTCGGCGTACTCGACGAGGTGGGTCTCGAAGCCTCTCTGCGCGAGTGCCTCGGTGGCCTCGATGCCGATGAAGCCGGCTCCGAGGACGACGGCTCGCGTTCCCGAGGCCTCGCGCAGGGCGAGGGCGTCGTCGACCGTGCGCAGGGTGTGCACGCGCGGGGAGTCGAGGCCATCGATGGGCGGGCGGGCGGCCAGTCCTCCGGGGGAAAGGATCAGGTGATCATAGGTGAGCGTGTAAGCCTCGCCGGTCTCAGTGTCGGTGACCTGGACGCTGCGGGCACCAGGGTTGATCGCCGTGACCTCGGAGTTGATGCGCACGTCGAGGTTGAGCGCAGCCTTGAGGGTTTGCGGGGTGTGCAGGAGGAGCTTGGCGGGGTCTTCGATCTCGCCGCCGACGTAGTACGGGAGCCCGCAGTTCGCGAAGGACACGTACTTGCTGCGCTCCAGCACGATGATCTCGGCGCCCTGCGTCGGCGCCTACGCGCC
>CAKMQM010000052.1:0-7887 GCA_927911615.1 uncultured Xylanimonas sp. | reverse complement strand
GGGTTATCGGGGACGGTCTTCGCCGAATATCCGCTCTTTCCGGTCTTCAGGTCGGTGACGCGCACCCCCTCGTCGACGTGCTCGAGGCGGTCCATACGGCCCCGAATAGTCACGCCCTCGACCTCGGCCGACACCGTCTGTTCCACCGTGACGTCCCCGGGTACGCCGACGACGTAGGAGGCCAGGTTGTTTACGATGTCGCGCGCGTGGCGGTCGGCGACGCGCCCAGCCCACGTGTCCAGGTTGTAGCCCAGCTCCTCGATGCGAGCCTCCAGCGCCGCGGTGAGCTCATCCGGGGTTCCGTGCGGATGTTCCTCGGCCACGGCGTGAATCAGGGTACCGAGGCTGGCTGCCGCGTTCGATGGGCCATCCGCTCCGATCGTGGTGAGGAACCAGCGCAGCGGGCACGCCAGCGCGCGCTCGAATTGCGAGGGAGACAGCGTGAGCTCACCCGTGTACTCCTCATCAGTCGTGGGCGTACCACCCGCACCCAGCCACCGCTGCGGCTGCGCAGAGAGCACGTCTTCGCGCGCCATCAGGGCCAACAGGGTGGCGGCGAGCTGAGCGTCAGCCGGATCGTCAGGGTTCGCCGCACGCGCCCGTAAGTCCGCGATGTGACCGGATAGGGACAGCGGTGCCTCGACCGAATCCACCGGCACGATGTCGTTTTCTCGATGCGTGCCCGCCAGGCGCGCCACCAGGTCAAAGAACACCGAGGGCGCCGCGTCCTCCGAGCGCACCGCACCGGCGTGCACGATGCTGCGCGAGCGCGTCACGGCCGCGACGAAGAGGCGATACTCGTCGTCCATCACCGCGCGCCGAGCTGCCCTCGTCGAGTCGATGAGCTCCTCGCGCCCATCCTCGCCGACGGCGACGCGGCCCGCGCCCACGTCCGCAAGGAGGTCAGCTCGCAGAATCCGGTCGCGCAGGCGCAGGTTCGGCCAGGCCCCATCCTGCAAGCCCGCGAGGACGACGACCTGCCAGTGGCGCCCCATCGCCTGCGCGGGGGTGAGGACCTCGACGCCGCCCGGGCGCACGCCCACGCGCGAAATCGTGTCGATGGGGACCGAGCCGGCCAGCAACTCGGACGCGAATCCCACGGCAGAGCCGGCGGGGTTGCGCTGCTCCCACACGTCCGCGACGCGCAGGAGCGCCACGACGGCATCCAGCTGATCGTCGTACCAGCCCGACGACTCGTCCGATGCGATGGCTCGCGAGCGCCACTCACCGGCCACCCCGGATGCCTCCCAGAGGGACCACAGGCGTTCCTGGGGGCGCGCGCTACCGCTCATCCCCAGCTCCCACAGGCGCGCGGCGGTCTCGAGGGGCCGCGCGAGCATTGCTGCGGCGCGGGCGCGCTTGCCGCCCGCCTGCTCGGCCTGCTCGATGGCAGGCCTCCACGTCTGCGGGTCACTGACGAGGTCGGCAGCCGTCAACGGGATCGGCGCGGATTCGTCGCCCGCCTCCTCAGCGGCCTGAGCGCGCGCGGCGTTCAGGCGACGCAACAGACGGTGGACTGCGAGGGCGTCGGCGCGCACGAGGGGCGAGGGCAGGAGGCGCTCGGCGAGCTCGCGGCGCACGGCCACGTCCGTGTCGCTCGTCCCCGTCGGCATGGTCACCAGGTCCAGGAGCAGGCGCGTCGTCGGCTGGGTCGCGAAGTCGAAGGCGCGGCCGCCTCCCGCGACGGGCACACCTCCGCGCGTCAGGTAACGGCTGGTTTCTGCGACCATCGAGGAGCTGCGCACAATGACGACCTGATCCGAAAAGTCGATGCCGTCGTGCAGGTGGTGGGACCTGAGGGCTCGCGCGATGAGCGCGCCCATCTGCGAGGGCGTGGCGCCCAAGTGGGTCACCAAAGCGCCCTCAGGAGCATCGTCCGCAACGACGGCCTCGCGCCGGGCGGGCGAGCCGGACTGTGCGATGCGCGTGCATGCCTGGCGCGCCAGCTCCCGCACGGCGTGGGACATGTCGTAGACCTGGCCGAGCTCCGCGATCTCAACGCCCAGGGCGGATGCGAGCCGGCGGTCCAGGTGCGGTTCGCCGCCGCGATACCCAGCCACAGCCACGTCGGAATCCGAGAAAGCAACGACGCGGGCGCCGGCATCGCGGCAGGCGGTCAGCAGCCTCAGCGTCGAAGGCGTGCAATCCTGCAGGTCATCGACGATTACGACATCCGGAACCGGGCACGGCGCCTGCACGCCGCGCTTCGACGCTTCCTGCTCCCACGCGTCGATCAGATCGGCCGCGAGCGCCTGGATACGCGACAGGTCCACGCGCAGGGTGCGCGGATACTCCGGGGAACGCTCGGGTCCTTCCTCCAGCGCAGCAATGATCGCACCCGCACCCTGCCACTCCGGACGGCCGAACCGAGCCCCGGCCTCGGACAGGGAGGACGCGTCCATCCCGGCCTCGCCCGCGCGGCCACCAGGTTGCGCAGCTCCGCGCGGAAGGCCGGCATCGCGCGCATCTGCGGGCCAATGTCCTCGGGCCACGGGGCATCCACCGACTCCAGGGCCTCGGCGAGCATCTGATCCTGGGCCGCGCCCGTCACCAGCTCGACCCCCTCCAACGGCACGTCGCGCTGGGTACGCCACGTGGCCACCACCTGATAGGCGAAAGAGGCAGGGGTGCGCACCGGGCGCACCGCGTCCGGGCCAAGCGCCTGCGCGCGAGGGGTCAGCACGTCGGCGCGCGTGCGATCGGGAGCGAGAATCAGCGCGGAGCGGCCGCCGGAGGCCGCCTGCTCAAACACCGCCAGGGCACACGTCGAGCGGCCCGACGACGGCGCGCCGCGCGCAATCACGTCGCCCGAGCGCGCCGCCTCCACGACCGCGCGCTGGTTCGCGTTCAGCTCCGGCAGACGCCACCAATCGGCGCTGCGGCTGCGCAACCTGACCTGAATTTCGCTCATAACGCAATACTCGCAGACCCCACCCGCATCTGCGGCACATATGATGGCCATGACGATATTTACCAGCAAGGAGTCACCATGGAGATCTTCATCGGCATCCGCGACAACACGCGCCAGCTCGGCTTAGACGTCGACATGAGCGAAAACGAGCTCATGGCCAAGGTCAACGAGGCCCTTGCCTCCCCCCACGGCGTCCTCGACCTCACCGACACCAAGGGACAGCGCACCCTCGTGCCCGCCCACGCCCTCGGCTACGTGCAGATCGCCGACAAGACCGAACGCCGCGTCGGCTTCGCGATCCACTGAATCGCGCCCAGACAAACGAGGCCGGGGAACCCGAGCGGTCACAATACCGCCCGAGGAACCCCGGCCTCGTCTATACCTGTGACCTCAGGCCTTCAGGTGAATGTCCTTCATGCGCTCCCCGTGGCGCTTGATCACGTACTCCGTGATCTCGTCGACGTTCTCCGGGGATGCCGCCAGCGACGGGTAGGTGAACAGCGTCGCGCGCACGAGGCCGAGAGCCTCACCCGCCACGCGGCGACCCCACAGGGACAGGCGCGCCGACAGCTGCTCGTCAGCCTCGATCTGGGGGCCCAGGTGTGCGCGCACCCAGTGCCCCTGCTCGAAGGGCCACACGTCCTCGATCCCCTCGAACAGGCCGTGCACCTGCGCGACGCGGATCAGCATGTCGCCCAGCATGCCGCGGGTAATGAACGTCTTGACAGCGCGCTCTGCGAACGTCGTGGGACGCGTGCGCGCATCCAGGTCGTCGTACGCGCCCGAGAACGCATCACCAGCCGACAGCAGGTCAAAGCCGCGGTGTTCACTCCACACCTCCAGCTGCTGGTAGAGCTTGAAGCAGCGCGCCGCCATGCGCGCATGCTCCACGTGAGTCTCGAACGTGGGGGCTTGCTCGCCGTCCTTCGCCAGGCGCGTCATGAACGCGAGCGACGAATAGGCGAGAATACCAAGGACTTCGGCGTCGTCGGCGGGGACGGAATCAAACTCGTGTGCCATGACTCCAGCATAGTGCCTGACAAGCTCCACGGCCCGCCGCATGGGACCCTGTTCTTCCCGATTAGTGCCTGTCTCTGTGACCAGCCCCTCCCCCGCGAACTCCTGACACACCATTACACTGAAAGGTGACCACCGGAAGACCGGTCGCATTCTTGAGACATAACACCTACGCGCGGACGAGTTTCCCCGCGCCAGATAATGCGCGATCGGCACCGACCCCAACCCCGGAAAAGCCCGGGAGAGAAGGTAGATCGTGACCAACACGAGCACTGAGGCAACTGTGCCCACCACCGACGTTGACACCACCGAGAAGGCCGCCCCGGCCTCGTCCGTCGAATACTCCGCAGGCGTCGTCCGCCTCGGCAACATCAAGCCCGCAGCCCCCGAGGTCGAAGAGGCCACCCCGGACATCACCGGCAAGGGCGAGGATCTCGACAAGAAGTCCTTCGCGGACTTCGGCGTCACCGACCCGATCGTCGACGCCCTCGAAGACAAGGGCATCACGCACCCCTTCCCGATCCAGGCCCTGACGCTTGGCCCCGCGCTGGACCGCCACGACATCATCGGCCAGGCCAAGACCGGCACCGGCAAGACCCTCGGCTTCGGCATCCCCGTCCTCGAGGACGTCATCGCGCCCGACGAAGAGGGCTACGAGGACCTGCTCAACCCGAACAAGCCGCAGGCGCTCATCATCCTGCCGACCCGCGAGCTCACCAAGCAGGTCGCCCAGGACCTGCGCGAGGCTGCCAAGTACCTGTCGACCCGCATCGTCGAAATCTACGGCGGCGTCGCCTTCGAGCCCCAGATCGAGGCCCTCGAGCGTGGCGCCGACATCGTCGTGGGTACGCCCGGCCGCCTCATCGACCTGCTGCGCAAGGGCCACCTGCACCTGTCCGGCGTCGAGACCGTCGTTCTCGACGAGGCCGACGAGATGCTCGACCTGGGCTTCCTGCCCGACGTCGAGACGCTGCTCAGCCGCGTCCCCGAGAACCGCCACACCATGCTGTTCTCCGCGACCATGCCCGGCCCCGTCGTGGCCCTGGCCCGCCGCTTCATGGTCCAGCCGACCCACATCCGCGCGCAGGATCCCGACGACCAGAACCAGACCGTCAACACGGTCAAGCAGGTCATCTACCGCGTTCACGCCATGAACAAGGTCGAGGTCGTCGCCCGCATCCTCCAGGCGGAGGGCCGCGGCCGCACCGTCATCTTCTGCCGCACCAAGCGCACCGCCGCCCGCCTGGGCGAGGACCTGACCGCCCGCGGTTTCGCGGTCGGTTCGCTGCACGGCGATCTGGGCCAGGGCGCCCGTGAGCAGGCTCTGCGCGCCTTCCGTAACGGCAAGGTCGACGTCCTGGTCGCCACCGACGTCGCCGCGCGAGGCATCGACGTCGACGACGTCACGCACGTCATCAACTACCAGTGCCCCGAAGACGAGAAGATCTACATCCATCGCATCGGCCGCACGGGCCGCGCGGGCAACTCGGGCACGGCCGTCACCTTCGTCGACTGGGACGATACGCCGCGCTGGTCGCTGATCTCCAAGGCCCTGGGTCTGGGTGTGCCGGATCCGCTCGAGACCTACCACACCTCCCCCCCACCTGTTCACCGACCTGGATATCCCGGAGGGCACGACCGGCCGCCTGCCGCGCGCCAAGCGCACGCGCGCGGGCCTGGACGCCGAGGTCCTCGAGGACCTGGGCGGCTCCTCTCCCCGCTCCGAGGGACGAGGCCGTGGCGGCTCGCGTTCGGGTTCCGGTGGCTCGCGTGGTGGCCGCGGTCGTTCATCGCGTGGTGGTTCGGCTTCTTCCTCCGACGGGTCGCGTTCGCGCGGGTCGCGTCGAGGCTCCCAGGACGGCGATCGCACGCTGAACGCTGGCAAGGGCGGCCGCTCCGACCGCGGCACGCGTGGCCGTGGCCGCGGCGAGCACTCGCAGCACTCCGATTCCAGTTCGGCTGGTTCTGCCGGTTCCGCCGGTTCCACTTCAGCTGGTGCTGAGCGCGCGCCCCGCGCCCGCAAGCGCATCCGCCGCCGCAAGGGCGGCGAGTGAGGCGCTAGCGCGCTGCGTTGATGTGACGTGAGGAGGGGTCCGAGCCGCAAGGCTTGGGCCCTCCCCTGTTTGGGGCCTCAGGGCGCGGCAAGATTCAACCTGATCGGGAACATTCAACCCGTTCGGGAAGATTCAACCCGATCAGAAGGGGTTGAATCTTCCCGATCGGGTGCAACACCTCATCGGTAACAAGCTTGCGCGCGGGTTTCCTCGCTGGCACTGCACATGCCGGCGTCCAACTGGGCCCGGCCATGCGCGCTACACCCGATCCGTCGCGCTGCACCCGATCCGTCGCGCTGCACCCGATCAGAAGGGGTGTAATGCCTACGGATCGGGTGCACGATCCCATCGACAACAAGCACCGGCGCGGAACCGGCCGCCCCCACGTCCTACACAAACGATTAACAGGCCCAGGCCATGCAGTGCTGCACTAGATACAGCAGCAATGCACTAGATAGGAGAGCATTGCACTGTCTACTATCCAGTGCAATGCTGCGCTAACTAGTGCAATGCCACCCAGCCAAAAGCCCCGTCGTGGAACTGGGCGACGCCTACGACCCCCACCGACGCTCAACAGGCCCAGACCATGCAGCGCTGCACTACTTAGGGAGCATTACACCAGTTAGGGAGCATTACACCACCTCCGAGCTGGTGTAACAGCCCGCTAAGTGGTGTAACACCACTTAGCAACAAGCCACAATGTGGGAACGCTTCTCGATTCACCAGGCAAAGCGCGAGGCAATACAGTTCAGCGGCGATTAAAGAGACGACTCACGACCGAGAAGCACACGCCCGCCACAACGCCAGTCACCGAGGCGGACACAAGCTCGCGAGACGCACTGCTTCGAGGCTCAGCAACTCCCACCGCCGAAGGTGCCGAGCTCACTTTTCTTTCATCGAGCACCACGGGACTTCCATGGCCTTCTACTTCGCCACATGCATCGCCGCGATCCGAGGACGGCACATCGATAGGGTCATATTCAGGAAGCGGTGAACAAGTCTCGCAGGGACGATCAGAATCAAACAACTGATAGAGCCGAGGCCTCCACACTGGCGTCAGCACGCCAGCAACGAACAAGGCCGCGAGAGAAGCAGAGAAAGCAAGCGCGACCTCGTACCAGGCCATACCCAGACGATATTCGGCATCACACTCAGCAGCAGCGCAGTAGGCTTGCAGAACCTCGTACGACTCAAGCATCTTCGGCAGCAGGATGCCCACGACAGCCAGGCTTCCGCCAACGATGAGAGTGGCCTCTCGATGCAGGGAATCGTAATGAACGAGCGTCATCTGGATAATCGAAGCAATCAAACAGAGCGCCCAGACGAGGAAGACTTCATATGCCGACACGACCCCCGATCCACCCCCACCATAGAAGGTCGCAAGCGGCTTTCCAGGCACAATACAGTCATACACGAAAGCCAGCGAGCAGGAAACAATCGCCAGTAGCACAGCCAGAACAGCACATTGCTCCCGAATTGAGCGTTTCGAAAGAACCGAGCCAATCATTGACATACCACATGGCATGAAGAGGACAACAAAAGTTACGGAAGCAACCTGTCCCACACTCTGCCCGGACAGCTGCGCGTTCAAAGAAAAGTAGAAGCGAGCAAGGGAAGCAGCAATTGTAACGATCGCACCCACGAACACAAACCATCGCAAGAACGTGCGACCCCCACGACGATACTTGGACTGCGCGACATTGCTCATTCGCCCAGTGTACCGCCGCGAGCTTTACACCTAGCCCCGCTCACCGCCCCACGTCGGGCAAATCCGTCTCCACAAGAACGGGATTCAAGCGCACCCAGGCCACCGCCAGCTTCGTGATCTCATCGACGTCGCCGGTGTTCATGCTGCGAGCCTTCAGGGAGGCGACGGCAGCCTCGGCCCGAGCGACAGAGTCGGGC
>CAKMQM010000051.1:0-8805 GCA_927911615.1 uncultured Xylanimonas sp. | reverse complement strand
GATCACCTTCGCGATTGCGACGATCGGCTGACGTGCCCTCCTCGTCATGACGGTGGGGTGGCCGGGAGAAATCCCGGCCACCCCACCGTTGTATCAGCTTCTCTGTGGCGCCTATTTCGCGTGGTAGCGGGGGCTCGTCCCCAGATGCATGGGTACCGTCACCATCGGATCGGTGATCAAGGATTCGTCAAAGCCCCTGTAGGAATACGAGTTGTCGTTGACAATCTGGAGGGGGCTAACGACCCCGTCCGCATACTGCTGGACTTCGTCGGGTGTCGGGCTGGATCCATTCCCCTTGTCGGCGAGCGGGTTGACGTCGGGCAGCGTCGTGGGATCTGTATTGAGCATTGCCCCCGGATCGATACCGCCGTATCCGGTGTACTGATTCCAGGTGTGGTCGGGGTTGAGTCCCGTCTTCACGAGGAGCTGGAGCAGCTGGTTGGAAGTCGCATTCGGCCACTTCTGGCGGGCGAGCGCGAGGACACCGGCGACAATGGGAGATGAAAATGATGTACCCGACGACTCAACGATCTGATTCGTCGCGAAGTCATGCATTTTGACCGGACCGCCAACTGCAGTTGTTGACACCCCCTGCCCCCACGACGAATAGTCCTGACGGTTGCCATCGATACCGATAGCACTGACGCCGACAACTCCAGACCACTGTGAGAGCGACGTTGAGTTTTCATCCGTTGCTTCATTTCCAGCAGCAGCTGTGATGATCACACCCTTGGTCATCGACCGTGCAACAGTCCATTTCAGCTCGTCCCCCTGAAGCGAGCTGGAGGCTGAGAAATTCACGATTTGCGCGCCGTCATTCATCGCTTGGTTGAGGACCCATGGGATGCTGACTTTAGAAAGGCCATTCTGAGCATCGGCACACGCCGGAGATGCAGAATCTCCCCTACTAGTGGCGGGGATCTGATAGGTCAAAAGTGAACTCTCGGGAGCTACTCCATAGACAGATGACACCAAGATCGAAGCAACTGCAGTGCCATGGGTCTTAGAGGAGGCGGAAGAGGTAACTTCACACGTTGATTTGTTGTGAATATCCACGCCATTAAGCTCGGGCACACTAGCATCTGCCTCTCCATCGACGATGGCTATGGTTACGCCCTTTCCGGTATACCCCTTTGCCCTGGCCTGATCCAGGTGGTAGTACGCGAAGTACGGCTGGTCCGCCGCGGTGATCGTATTGTCTGCCTGGCTGGAACGGCTGGGAGCGTGGTGACACCAGCGGCGATGGTGAGAGCGACGGCCGAAGCCCCCCACGTGCGCCTATTCTGACGATGTACTCGTCTCGGCTTTACCATTCGCGTGGGTCCCATCCATCGTCCTTTCGCGGGGCGGGGCTCAAGTCCTTGTCCGACCCGTAGGTCTGCGACATCGGATTGACGTAGCCCTCGGGCAGTTCATCTCCATCATCCTCAAAGCGGAAGGGCGTGTACTTGCGACGCGCCGACTTCTTCTTATCGTCCTTGCCGCCGGCTCCACCGGCACCGGCTCCTCCCATGAAGCCACCGGCACCGCGAGCGCTCCCCTGACCAGCACCTCCCGAGGCCGATACCTTACCGGATCCGGCGGATCCACCGGGGGCGGCGGTCGTGCCACCGGCACCGATCCCTGCACCACCGGCCGCAGGAGCCTTGTATGTTCCATATCCCGGTCCTGAATAGGATCCTGCGCGCAGGGCGGCCACTCCCGAAAGACCGCTACCAGAGGCACCGGAGGCACCCGCACGCCCCAGCGCACTCATTCCTCCGGCGCCAAGCCGCGAGGCGGCACCCATCCCCAGAGCTCCCGCTCCAAGAACACCGGCACCACCCATGCGGGCAGCAAGCGCCGACTCGCTACCAGGACCTCCGTTCACATTCCACAGGGGATGGTAACGGTCGACGGGTGGCGCGGGCGTGTATCCTCCGACCGTTCCGTTGGCGTGCCGATCGCCATTCACCCGGGTATGCAGCAGGTCCATTCCCATGAGATCCTGCGGGTCGGTGACAGGGTTCAGTCGCGAACCGACTTCTCCCTCAGTGATGTACTCGTTCGGGATGCGGGGCGAGGACATGACGCGGCCGTTGACGGGTCCTCCCTCGTCATAGCCATCCGCGTAGAGCCCGGAACCAGTGCCACGCAGGTCGGAACGCCCATAGTCACTATCGCGATCTCCGGGATAGACGCCCGGCGTGTGCGCGGAGACATTCAGGTATCCATTCTCAATATCCCTACGGACCGTAGAGTCTGATGGGCCAGGATGCTCTGGGGAACGCAAGTCAAAATCGCCGTCAAGATAGCCCTGAACACTAGTGGTCTGGGTATTCAAACCATCAGCCAAGCCTTGCATCGTATTATTCGCTCGCTCGAGGATGTCCGTCGCCGCGACCTCCCGCTGTGCGTTGGCCTGAGCAATAAGCGCCTGGAAGTAGGCATCGGCCGACACCGCGAGCGTGTTGATCGGTCCGCCGAACGGCCCGAGGTACTCCGTCACGGGGACCGCCACATGCGTCATATCGGCAAGCTTCTGCAGATTGGAGTCGATAAGAGTGGGCGACAGCTGCTGAGCCTCCTCACGAATATGCGTCATGGCCCGCCGCGCCTCGACGTAGTACTCCATCGCGGTGTTGTGGTTTTCCTTGATTCCCTGGACCTGCTTCATCGTCGCGTCGGTCCACGCATCAATCTGATCGCCGGTTTCACCCGTGAACCCCTGGTAGGAGCGCATATGGTGCGTGACGTTATTTGCCTCGTTCAGGCCGCACACGATCGTGTTGTGTTCATTGTCCGAGGCGTCGAGGGCAGAGGCACCCTCAATCGCGGCGACCAGTCGCATGAGTCGGTCGTACATGGGGCTATCAACCATGATGGTTCCTCTCCTTCTCAGAACTCAGACGGCACGTTCTGCGTGGGACTCGTACCGGCACCGGAGCCACTGCCACCTGCACCCGTGGTCGTGGCGCTGTTAGCGTTTCCAGACGACGATGTTCCCCCGCCCGCGATCTGCGAGGGCGCTGCGTCGCAGGGGATGACGGTGCCCCTGTAGGCTGCGGGTCCATCGAGCGAGGATACGGGCGAGCTCATCGGTATTACCCTGCTCAGCGGCTTCAAAAGCGCTCACAGCGGTATCGACGTCGCCATCAAACTTCTCGAAACGAACCTTCTGGTTGGAGACGACGTCTTTCTCAGTCCGCAGATATGCGATCAATGAGCGTCGCATCGCCTGGAAGCCCTCCTCTTCGGACCAGTACGATGCCTTCTGAGCGTCGATCAATCGGCTGATCGCCTGAGTGGAGTCAGTGAGCGATTGCCCCCCCCTTCTCCATATCTCCGCTTGTTTGGGCATGCTTATCTGAGTCGAAGCCAACGTCAGCCACGCGTCACCTCCACGAATACCAAGACCGACAGGTACGTGTTCCACGGAACACTATGAGACCTCTGCAAGCATATGACCACCTGTTCACATTGACAAGCGCGTCCCCGAATCGCACAGTGACGACAGACCAGCAGATATGGGTGTGGGCCCAGCCAAACGGCCGGGCCCACACCCATCAGTTGAGGAACGCTCCCCCGTCAGCCTCGCAGGGTCTTGTCTGCTGCCAGGATCTCGTTGACTTCCTCGCGCGTGGGCGAGTAGGCGCCCTGGTAGAGGATCGTGATGCCCGAGGTGATGATGCCGCGGTGGATGGCGGGCAGGATCTGATCCCACGAGGCCTCGCGCAGGCGCTGCTTCGCCTCGGCCGAGCCCAGCAGACCCGTATCCACCAGGCCGGAGATCAGGCCGGCCATGAGCGAGTCGCCAGCCCCCACGGTGTCCACCAGCTCAACGTCCAGCGGGTCGACGACGAGCATGTCACGCTCGGCGGCGGTCAGGATGTAGACACCCCACGGACCGCGTGTGCACAGGATCAGGGAGGGACCGGACTGCAGCCACTCGCGCAGGACGTCCTCGACGGGGCGGCCCGGGTACAGCCACTTCAGGTCCTCGTCCGACGCCTTGACAACGTCCGCGAGAGCCACGATCGCCTCGACGTGCGGGCGGGCCTCGTCCGGCGTCCCCAGGAGAGCCGGGCGGATGTTCGGGTCGTAGGACACGGTTCCGCGGATGGCCTGGCGCTTGACGGCGGCCAGGACCTTGTCGGCGCCGGGCTCGACGACGACCACGTAGGAGCCGGTGTGCACGTGCCCAACGGTGTCCGGGTCCTCGACGGCGGGAACGTCCCACGAGAGGTCGAACTCGTAGGTGGCGTGTCCCTTCTCGTCGACGGCGGCGTGGGCCACCGTGGTGAATTCGGCACCGTCGCTGCCGGGCGTCAGGGTGACGCCGGCGGCCTCGGCGTGAGCGCGCACCTTATCGCCGCGAGCGTCACGGGCGAACCACGTCGCCAGCTCGGATTCGTGGCCGAGCCGGGTCAGGCCGGCTGCGACGTTGAGCATCGATCCCCCGACGACCTCGACGGGTTCACTGTTTGGGCGGGTGATCTCGTCGATGAGAGCTTCCCCGATGTTCACGATCCTAGTCATTGGTCAACCCCAGCTTCTCTTCCATTTCTTCGAGCGGAATGCCCTTCGTTTCAGGCATGACCTTCAGCACCCAGAATAGCTGACCAACCATCGCGAGGAAGAAGATACCGAACGCGAAGCCGCCGCCGAGCTTATCCGTGAGGACCGGGAAGGCGTACGTGGTGATGAAGGCGAACACCCAGTGCGTGAGCGAGCCCAGCGACTGGCCACGCGCGCGCACGCGGTTCGGGAAGATCTCGGAGATGAAGACCCAGATGACCGATCCCTGACCGAAGGCGTGGGAGGCGATGAAGCCGAGCAGGCCGAGGAGAATGAGCCACACGGGGGCGGCACTGCCTTCCTGGAAGACACCGCCCTCGTAGGCGAACATCATGCCGGCGAGGAAGCCGAGGGAGATCAGGTAGCCGATCGATCCAACGATCATGAGCTGGCGGCGGCCGAGCTTGTCAATGACGGTCAGAGCGGCCATGGTGGCGATCAGGTTCATGAGGCCGACGATGACGGAGCCGATGTAGGGGAAGGCGTCACCGAGCACCTCGGCGCCGCCGGCGAGCTTCATGACCTTGGGCGCGTAGTAGAGGATCGCGTTGATGCCGGAGAGCTGGTTGAACATCGCGATACAGAAGGCCATGAGGATGACCTTGCGGTAGCGGCGCGTGAAGAAGGCGACCTTGCCGCCGGTGGCGTCCTCGGCGATCTGCGCCTTCATCTCGGCGATCTGCTCGCTGCTTTCTTCCTGCGTGGAGGTGAGGCGCTCGGAAATCTTCACGGCGCGTTCCTCGTGTCCGTGAGCCAGCAGCCAGCGCGGCGTCTCGGGGACGGTGGCCAGGAAAATGAGGAAGAAGACGGCGGGGACGGCCATGACGCCGAGCATCCAGCGCCACGCGGTGTCTTCGTGCGCAATTTCGCGGATGACCGCGTTGGAGGCGTAGGCCAGGAGGATACCGAAGACGATGTTGAACTGGACGAGGCCGACCAGGCGTCCGCGCACGCGGGCGGGCGCGATCTCGGCGGTGTAGATGGGCGCCACCACGGAGGACAGGCCCACGCCGACGCCGCCGAGGAAGCGGAACACCATGAAGAAGGTGATCGGGAAGGCGGACGAGGCCGAGACCGTGCCGTCAGCAGCTGTCACCAGGGTGGGCACAGGCGCCAGGGCCGTGGCCAGTGCCCCCACGCCGAAGAGGATGCCGATCCAGAAGAGGATGGGTTTACGGCCAAAGCGGTCGGCGAGTTTCCGGCGACGATAGCACCGCAGATCGTGCCAATGGTTGCAATGGCAACGATCATGCCCTCACCCATAGAGGAGAGCGCGTAGAGCTCGGTGAGCTTTTCTTCCGCGCCGGAAATGACCGCTGTGTCAAAGCCGAAGAGCAGGCCGCCGAGGGAGGCAACGATGGCGCTTCGAATGACCAGAGGCGGAATGGACTTGGTTGGTGCTGACGACTTCGTAGTCATGCTGGCTCCGCACTGTGGGGAAGGGACGCGCGTGGCGCCGAGGCCGCTCGTGGCCTCTGCTGGGAGCCTAAGAAATTAATTGGTCAGACAATTAGGACCTAGGGAGCGGTTAGGTGAAAACTGAAAAGAAAACGGGAGCAAATGATCCCATCAGAGAGAAAAAAGTAACGACGGTAACACAAGAGGATGCGCGGAAACATCCACCATGCGAAACGACAGTCAGATCTCGATGGCGTAGAGCCTGGTCTGTCCCACCGTGCGGAAGCCCAGGTAGTCGTAGATGGCGAGCGCGCCCGTGTGGTTCGCGGACCCCACGCCCGTGCCCGCGCGATCCATGCCGTCACGCTTCTGAGCCCACATCGACGCCAGGATCAGCGCGTCAGCAACGCGGCTCTCGCGCCACTGGGACAGGACGCCCAGCTGGTCGATGTACCCCTCGCGCCAGCCCAGAGCCGCCCAATCCTGCTCGTATCGGGATGCCAGGAGGAAACCGGCGACACGGGGACGGTCCCCCGTCCGGTCGACGGCGACGAAAGACCATTCGGGAGCAAAAGCCGTGCGCCCCTGCATCCACTGCTCCTGGGTGAGCGGGGGCCGACCCCACTCGGACTCGTTGAGGCGGTTCGCCGCGCGCAAGGCGGGTTCCTCCCACTGGGGACCCCATGCCTCGATGCTCATGTACGAGCCCAGGTCGGGGGCCTGCGGCAGGTCCTCCAGCGATGCGCGTAGCTCGTAGTACGTGCGCGTCCAACGGAAGCCATGAACCTTCAGCTGCGCCTCGAGGTCGCCCTGGCCGGTCTCGACGTGACAGGTAATCTGGGCGGGAGCGGCGCCCTCAACCTCTGCCAGCATCTGGCGGGCAGTGCCCTCCTGCCAGTCGACGATCGCATTGCCGAGGCCGATGCGCCGAAAGTCGGGGTCCACTCCCCCGACGCACACGCACTCCACGCGCCCCGGGAAACGCAGAACAACCTGGGCAAAGGCGACGACGCGACCCGCCGCGATACCCCTGCGGGCGATCCCGACGAGGCCTCGCCACTGGGAGGCGCCCGAGAGCATCTCCTCGACCTCGTCCGGGCTGGTGCGATACGGCGGGTTATCGCGAGCCTCCATGCGGGCGAAAAGCGCGGACAGGCCATCGTGGTGGGCGACCGTCAGCGACTCCCATTCAATCCCGTGATGTTCGCCCGGGAAGGGGACGAACTCGGGGGCATTTGCTCGCTGCGCGAGAGGAATGCTCATGCTCGCCTCCTTCCGTCTCTACTGGTCGATCGTGTAGTAAACCTCGGCGGCTTCATCCACGAAGCCCAGGTGTTCGTAAATCTTATGCGCTCCGTCCGGGCTCGACATGTCAACGTCGAGGCCAATGCGCGACGCGCCAGACGCGGACGCTGCGGCAACGGCGTGCCCGACGAGGGCGCTCGCGATGGAGCGTCCACGGTGCGCCTCGGCGACGCCGAGCAGGTAGATGTAGGCCTCCGGACGGCCCGTAGCCACCCAGCGCTGCGCGGGACGGCCGGTGATCGCGTAGCCAACGACCTCACCCTGGGCATCCACGGCCACGAACGACCAACGCGGGTCAAAGTGGTTCATCGCGTCGTCCCACCACAGGGCGCGCAGGGGCGAACGGAACGACTGCTGGAAGGCCTCCATGTGGATGGCGCGAACCTGGTCCTGCGGAACCTCGTTCCACGGCAGGATGCGGTATCCGTGGCGCGCGGGCACGGGCACCTCGCCGCCGGCCAGGTCGCGGTACATGACCTGGTACGTGCGCTTCGCGAAGAAGCCGGCCGCAATGTAGAGGCGGCGACGATCGGTCATGTGCGCGTCGACGAGGTTCGAAATCGAGGCGGGAACCTCAGAATCGGCTCCAAATTCCTCGACGAGCATCTGTCGGCGCGCCCGTCCTGCCAGTAGAGCAAAGCCCGGCCCACGCCTCGGCCACGCCAGTGCGGGTGGATGAAGGCGCTGACGACGGCGGTCGCAGCCTCATGAATGCCGCGCAGGACGCGCACGGACGCGACGGCGCAGATGTTTCGCTTCGCGTCCAGGCCGACGATCGTGTCCACCCAGTCGCGCCCGTTCTCACCCTCCATCATGTCCGCAATGTCGTCGACAGAGGTGCGCCGAATGGCGTCGTCGTCGTCTTCAATCAGGGAGATGAGCGCGTACACGGCGGGCGCATCGCGGCCGATCATGGGCCGCCAGCGCAACCCGAGGTGATTGCCCGGGTACGGGACGGACCCGGGCGGCGTGAGTCGCTGCGCAAGTCCTGTCATGGCAGACATCCTACCGGCTATTCGGGCCTTTAGTCACACTGACGCTTGACATATGGCCAACACACATGAACGTTTGTGCAGCGTGCGGGCAATTTTTGCCCGAGTTTACGCGTCAATGCGCGTACGATCCAGCCCCGCGGATTCCTCGACAATAAACTCCTTGCGCGGGCCCACAGTCGAGCCCATGAGCAGCTCAAACACGTCCTCGGCCTGGCGCAGGGCTTCCTCGTCCGCCAGCGTGATGCGACGCAGCGAGCGGTGTGCCCGGTCCATCGTGGTCTCCGCCAGCTGGTCAGCGTCCATCTCGCCCAGGCCCTTGTACCGCTGGATGGGTTCCTTCCAGTTGCGGCCCGAGCGACGCAGGGCGGCGAGCTTACGATGCAGCTCGTCCTCGGAGTAGGTGTAGATGTACTCGCGCTTCTTGCGCCCCTTGCCCGCGACCTCGATGCGGTGCAGGGGCGGGACGGCGGCGTAGATGCGGCCGGCCTCGACCATGGGGCGCATGTAGCGGAAGAACAGGGTCAGCAGCAGGGTGCGGATGTGCGCGCCG
>CAKMQM010000050.1:0-4759 GCA_927911615.1 uncultured Xylanimonas sp. | reverse complement strand
TCGAGGCCACAGCGGCGTCGCCGCCTGCCTTCGACTGACCGTACGCGCCGAGGGGAGAGGGGGCCTCGTCCTCGAGGTGCACGTCCTGCGTGCCATCGAAGACGTACTCCGTCGAGATGTGAACCATCGTCGCGCCGTGAGCCGTCGCCTCGCGGGCCAGGATCGCCGGGCCCGTCGAGTTCGCCTGCCAGGTTGCACGGCGACCCTCGGGCGTCTCAGCGCCGTCGACGTTCGTCCACGCGGCCGCGTTGATCACCACGTCGATGTCGTCCCACGGCAGAGCAGCCACCTGCTCGGCATCGGAAATCGACACCTCGGGCAGGTCCACCCCCGTCACCGTGAAGCCGGCCTCGGGCAGCGCACGCATGAGCTCGCGACCCAGCTGGCCGTTCGCGCCCGTCACGAGCGCGCGGCGCCCCACGGGAGCCGGAGCGGGGAAGGGGGTCACGTCCGCCATGCGCGGGTGAGCCTTGTCCTTGTCGGACAGGATGGCGCGCTCGAGCGGGATCGGCCAATCCACGGCGGCCGTCTCGTCGGCCAGGTTCAAGAAGGTGTAGCGCGCGTCCGGCGACCAGTGGTCGTTCACCAGGTAGGTGTACGCCGTGTTCGGCTCCAGGGTCTGGTAGGAGTTACCCACGCCCTTGGGGACGAACACCGCCACGCCCGGATCGATGATCGTCGTGTAGATGGTGCCGAAGGACGGGCCCTCGCGCAGGTCCACCCAGGCGCCGAACACGCGGCCGGTTGCGACCGACACGAACTTGTCCCACGGCTCCGCGTGAATGCCTCGCGTCACCCCGACCTCGTCGTTGAACGAGATGTTGTTCTGCACGGGCTGGAAGTCCGGAAGGCCCAGCGCGACCATCTTCTCGCGCTGCCAATTCTCCTTGAACCAGCCTCGGTTATCGCCGTGAACAGTCAGATCAATGCGCAAAAAGCCGGGGATCGGCGTGGTCGTAATCCCCAGGGGCTTAGCGGTGGGCGCCATGGTTCTTCCTTACGTGCGTGGTTTTTGCGTGGACGCAACATTCCATGTAAATACTATCCGATCTGCACCCCCGCGGCGGTGTGCGCCGCCCCATGGGCGCGCGCGGGGGCAAAGTTGTGGAAAAATACTGTTGCGTAGGGATAATTGTCAACGACGCGCGACCCACACGAGGACGCGCCGGGAAGCGGAGGCAACATGAAAGGCATCATCCTGGCGGGCGGCTCGGGCACCCGTCTCAACCCGATTACGCTGGGGACATCGAAGCAGCTCGTCCCCGTCTACGACAAGCCGATGATCTACTACCCGCTGTCGACCCTCATGCTGGCGGGCATCTCCGAGGTCCTCGTCATCACGACCCCCCACGATGCTCCGTCGTTCCACCGCCTGCTCGGTGATGGCAGCCAGCTCGGCGTCAGCATCTCCTACGCTGTCCAGCACGAGCCCAACGGCCTCGCGCAGGCCTTCGTGCTCGGCGCCGACCACGTGGGCAACGACAGTGCCGCCCTGGTCCTGGGCGACAACATCTTCTACGGCCCCGGCATGGGTGCGCAGCTGCGTCGCCACGTCGACCCGGACGGTGGCGCCGTCTTCGCCTACCACGTGTCCAACCCGCGTGAGTACGGTGTCGTGGAATTCGACGAGGAGTTCAACGCGCTGTCGATCGAGGAGAAGCCCGAGCACCCCAAGTCGAACTATGCGGTGCCCGGCCTGTACTTCTATGACAACGATGTGGTCGAGATCGCCCGCAACCTCAAGCCGAGCGCGCGTGGTGAATACGAGATCACCGACGTGAACCGCTCCTACCTTGAGGCCGGCAAGCTCAAGGTCGAGGTCCTCCCGCGCGGCACCGCGTGGCTCGACACCGGCACGTTTGACTCCCTTGCGGATGCCACCGCATTCGTGCGTACGGTCGAGGCCCGCCAGGGCATGAAGATCGGCGCCCCCGAAGAGGTCGCGTGGCGCATGGGCTTCATTGACGACGAGGGCCTGCGCCAGCGCGCCGAGCCCCTGGTCAAGTCCGGTTATGGCGCTTACCTGCTTGAGCTGCTTGAGCGAGAGGGCCGCTGAGTGAGCCGTCCCAGTGCTCAATCCCGCCTGCTCATCGTCATTCCTGCGTGGAATGAGGAGGAGGTGCTCGGTGATGTCCTCGAGATGGTGAAGGCTGAAAAGCCTTCCTTCGCGGACATCCTCGTGGTCTCCGACGGGTCGACGGACGCGACCGCCGATATCGCGCGCGCCGCTGGCGTGGCCGTCCTCGACCTGCCGCTCAACCTGGGGGTCGGTGGCGCGATGCGTGCCGGCTTCCAGTACGCGCGGCGCATGGGCTACGAGTACGCGTGCCAGCTCGACGCGGACGGCCAGCACGATCCGCGCGAGATCGACACGCTCATCGAGACGGCCTCGAGCGAGCATGCGGACGTCGTCATCGGCTCGCGTTTCGCGGGCAAGGGGGATTACCACGCGCGGGCCCGCGCAAGTGGGCGATGAACCTTTTCTCGGTCATCCTCTCGCGCGTGTGTGGGACCCACCTGAGCGATACGACCAGCGGTTTCAAGCTCTACGGCCCCCGTGCGCTTGCGCTGTTCGCGCACAACTACCCGGCCGAGTATCTGGGTGACACGATCGGTGCGCTCGTCATTGCGGCGCGCTCGCACCTGGTCGTGCGCGAGGTCGGCGTGCAGATGCACCCGCGCGCGGGCGGCGAGCCCTCCCACAACCCGATCAAATCGGCGCTCTTCCTGGTGCGCGCGACGATGGCCCTCGCGGTTTCGCTGTCGCGCCCCGGAGAGAAGGTCACCCAGGCGCCGGAGGAGAATGCATGAGCCCCACGTACGTGCTTGGACTGGTGTTCGCGATCATCATCCTGGTGATGGTGTTCGTCAAGATGCGTAACTCGGGCCTGAAGGAACGCTACGGCCTGTGGTGGTACTGCATCGCCTTCTTCACGGCGCTGCTGTCCATCTTCCCGCCGATCCTGAAGTGGAGCGCGATCCAGCTGGGCGTTGTCGTTCCGCTGAATCTCGGGTTCTTCGTGGCGGGTGTGGTGCTGCTGCTCCTGTCGCTGCGTTTCTCGGTGGACCTGTCGCGTTCGGATGAGGATCGCCGTCGCCTGACTGAGGAGGCCGCGATCCTGCGCCTTCAGGTGGAGGATCTGCAGCGCCGCGTCGATGCTCTCGAGGCATCTCGTCAGGGGGATGGTCAGTCCCGCTGAGGCGCGCGCCTTCACAACGATTAACGAGGCCGGGGCCCGTCAGGTGGAAACCTGACGGGCCCCGCTTCATCATGTGGGAGCGCCCCTGGGTGGTTGGCCCGCGGGGTGGCGTGGCCCGGTTAGCGCAGCAGCGTGCCGTCGGGGCCGAGGCTGAGGCGCTCGGTGGGGGCGGCGGGGTCGACCTCGCCCTCGGCGAGCTTGCGTTTGAGTGCGGAGGCCGGGCGCGACACGGGGACGGTGGGCTCGTCGGAGTCGTCGGCGTCGTCTGCGGTGCTCGGCGTTGGCTCCGAGGCCTCGATCGGAGAGGCGCCAGGGGATGCGACGGGAGTCAGGGAGATGCGAGCCCCCATCGCGGATGCGTGCGAGGGCAGCAGGGGCTCGCCGTCGAGGTCCTTGGCCAGGTCGTCGAGCATGGAGCGGGCCTCTTCGACGATGGAGGGTTCTTCGGCGTGCAGGCCGTGCACGAGCCAGCGCACGAGCGCGATCTCGGACAGGAGCTGGGCGCGCGTGAAGACGTGCAGGTCGGTGGCGCGGCGCTCGTGGCCGTAGGTCTCGCGGAAACGGTCGAGGAATGCGTCGGAGGCGGTGGCCTGGACCCATGCGATGTCGAGTGCGGGGTCGCCGACGTGTGCGCTGGTCCAGCCGCCGATGGCGAGCAGTGAGCCGCGCTTGACTGACAGGCAGCGCTCCTGGATGTCGCCGTGGATGGGCGCGGAGGGGAATCGCCACAGGGACACGTCCTCGAGGGCTGCCTCCCAGCGGCTCCACAGGGCGGCGGGGATGGCGACTTCGCGGGCGGCCTCGTCGAGGAGGGCGAGGTTGCGGTCGCGGCACTCGATGGCCGTGTAGCTGGGCAGGCCAATCGAGGAGAAGACGGTCTCGGGGAGGTTGTGCAGGGCCGCGAGGGCGCGTCCGAGGGACGCGGGCAGCAGGGGATCGGTGTCGAGGTCCTCGTCCGTGGGGGCGGTGCCGCCCGGGTCGCGGTGGACGTAGACGGTACCGCCGTCGCTGGTCTTTACCTGGCCTGCCAGGCGCGGCACGTCGAAGGGAATGTAGTCGTGGTCGTGTGCCTGGCCGAGCCGATCCAGGATGCCGGAGGTCGCCTCGAGTGCGGGTCCGGAGACCTCCTCGTGGGGGCAGGTGACGATCCAGCGGTGTCCGGCGGCGTCTTCGATGCCGGTCACGGTGGAGAGCTCGTCGCTGTAGGTGGGCGGGCGCAGGGCGGTGACGCGCATGCCGGGGACGGCTGCGGTGGCCAGGGCTGCCAGTTCGAGGGGGCTCTTGCGGGAGGTCATTGCCTTAACGTATCGCGGCTGGGGCCGAGGCGCTCCTCCCCGCGCGGGCGCGAGGAGGATTGAACGAATGTGGGTTTGCTCCTTGCCGAAAAACTCTGTTACTTTCAACACATTGGCTTGGTCTGTAGCAAGGAGGCGCAGCGATGGAAGCCACGACGCGCGCGCTCGCCGCACGGGTGCGTGAGGATTTAGCCGCGGGTGGAGTCGACGCGGCTCGAGATCCTCGATCCGTGCGTCTGCTCATCACCGCGCCATCGACAGTAC
>CAKMQM010000049.1:0-8010 GCA_927911615.1 uncultured Xylanimonas sp. | reverse complement strand
GAGAAGCAGAAGGAAGGCAAGAAGCGCATGAAGTCCATCGGCCGTGTCGACGTGCCGCAGGAAGCCTTCATCGCGGCTCTGACCTCCGACGTTCCGACGGGCAAGAAGTGAGCGGGGATCAGATGAACGAGGCCGTGGAGGGTCGCACTCCCGTCGGCCAGCGAGCGGATCGCCGTCCGGGTGAGGCCCCCGAGGGCACGGTCTTCATGAGCCGCACGAAGTCTTTCACGAGGCGTACGCGCGAGCTGCCTGCGAACCTCGTGCGCACGTGGGAGGCCCACGCGCATCGCTACGTGGTGGAGCCGCGTCGCGGCGTCGGCTACACGACGGTCGCGCAGGATTTCACTATTGATTTGGCCGAGCTCTTTGGGCGCAGCGCGCCCGTGACGCTCGAGATCGGCTCGGGCACGGGCGAACAGATCGTCGCCGCGGCGGCCGCTCATCCTGAGCGCAACTTCCTGGCCCTCGAGGTTTGGGTTCCGGGTATCGCCAAGCTTGTCTCCAAGGCGGTCGAGGCCGGCGTGGACAACATTCGCGTCATCGAGGCCGACGCCGCCCAGGCATTGCCGATCATGCTGGAGGACGCGTGCCTGGACGAGGTCTGGACGTTCTTCCCTGACCCGTGGCGTAAGGCTCGGCATCGCAAGCGTCGACTCGTCTCCGATTCCTTCGCGCGTGAGGTCGCGCGCCTGCTGCGCGACGGGGGAGTGTGGCGTCTGGCCACCGACTGGGACGACTACGCGTGGCAGATGCGCGACGTTATCGAAGCCTGCGAACTCTTCGAGAACCCGCACGCGGGAGAGCGTCCGGATCCGGAGGATCCGCAGCCGGAGCGCGGCGGATTCGCCCCCCGTTTTGAGGGTCGCGTCGTCACGCACTTTGAGACCCGAGGCATCGATGCGGGCCGCCATGCCCACGACATCGTCGGTATTCGCCGTCCGCGTGGCTGAGGCTGGCATGACGTCCGGCGCCGCCTGTTCGCTGGCGGGAGGGTGCTCGTGAGCCCCGCGCAGCCAGAGGGCCAGCGCTGGGCAGACGACGGCGCTCTGGACCCCGGCCTCGTCGAGGTCGAGGCCCAGCGTCCGCTCTCTCTGTACGTGCACGTGCCGTTTTGTCGCGTGCGCTGTGGGTACTGCGACTTCAACACGTACACGGTGGGCTTCGGGCCGGGCGCCCAGGTGGGAGACTACGCGCCGTCGGTCCTGGCCGAAGCCTCGCTGGCAGCCCGCGTCATGGCTGAGTCCGGGTTACCCGAGCGCGAGGCGCGGACCGTCTTTTTTGGCGGAGGCACTCCGACGATGCTTGACACCGCCGAGCTCACCGAGATCGTGACGGGTCTGCGTGATCGCATCGGCATCGCGCCCGGTGCAGAGGTGACCCTTGAGGCCAATCCCGACACGGTGACGCGCGAGGGGCTGGTGCAGCTGGCCGACGCGGGTTTTACGCGTGTCTCTTTCGGCATGCAGTCTGCGGTCCCCGCGATCCTCAAGACTCTCGACCGCACCCACACTCCGGAGCGGGTGCCCCTCGTCGTCCAATGGGCGAAGGAAGCGGGCCTGTTGACGTCCGTCGATCTTATCTATGGCACGCCAGGGGAGAGCCTCGCCGAATGGGAGACGTCTCTGCGCGCTGCTCTGTCCTACGAGACCGACCACATCAGCGCCTACGCCCTCGTCGTCGAGGAGGGGACCAAGATGGGCGCGCAGGTCGCCAGGGGAGAACTGCCGACCCCGGATCCGGACGACGAGGCCGCCAAGTACGAGCTGGCCGATGCCCTCCTCGGCGAGGCCGGGTATGTCTGGTACGAGATCTCTAATTTTGCCCGCGCGACCGACGCGGACCTGGCCTCGGGGCGCCCGTCCACGTTCTACACGCATGCGTCGGCGCACAACCTCGCCTACTGGCGCGATTGGGACTGGTGGGGCCTGGGGCCCGGCGCGCATTCCCACGTGGGGCGTATGCGCTGGTGGAACGTCAAGAACCCTGCCGCGTACGCCGCAAGGCTGCGCGATGGGCGTTCCCCTGCCTACGCGGGGGAGATCTTGGACGAGGATACGCGCGAGCTCGAACGCGTCATGTTGGGCGTGCGCACGTCCGAGGGGATCGAGCTGGCTGGCCTGCCGGGGACTCGGCAGGCGGACGAGGCCGGGGTAGCTCTGGGGGCTGGCGCGGTCTCGGGTGGGCGCGTTGCCGCGCTCATCGCGGACGGGCTGATCGATGCTGCCGCCGCCCTCAGGGGACGGGTGATTCTCACGCTGCGCGGCCGGCTGCTCGCCGACTATGTGACCCGTGAATTGATGGGGTATTGAGTCGTTTTTCGTGGCAGTGCTCCGTAATCTGCATGCGGTGGTAAACGATCGTTTTCTCCGCAAATTGCCATAGTTCTACTTGTAGTTATCTAGATACAAGTAAAAGCGTGGCTAGTTTTATGAGGTATTCATAAGTGATTAGGTACTGCGAATGTGACAAGCTTGCATTACGTGGCAATACTGTTGACATCATGGTTGAAATATGTTTGCCTAGGTATGTCATGTGAAGCCGTGCTGTCTGCTGGCCGTCTCCTTGAGAGGGCTTGTGGAGGGGTAGATACAAGGAAAAGTGTGGTATTGTGACTCTGCGATACGCTGTCATTGCTGACATCGTGGGCTCTCGTACGTTGACCAATCGTGCAGACGCTCAGAGAATCTTTGAAGCAGCCTTGGAGCGGGCCAGTGAGGGGCTGGCTCTCCTGCAGGCCCCGTATCCGACGGTCGGTGACGAATTCCAGGCGGTCGCCTACACGCTTGAGGATGCGTTGCTCCTCACGCTGCGTGCGCAGCTCCTCCTTCCCCCGCAGCTCCAGCTCCGATTTGGAATTGGTGCGGGTCGGATTGAAGAGTTCTCTTCGGGCGTGCATCGTCAGGCTCCCGCGCGCTCGCGCGGCTCGGAGTCCGCTCAGCTTCAGGATGGGTCCGCTTGGTGGGCGGCTCGTGCCGCGATCAACCGTGCGCATGACGTTCAGGATTCTTCGAACCCCTTCATTCGCACCTGGTTCATGGCGCACGCCTCGGTCGAGTCTGCGTTCCCGCGCCACTGCCAGACCTGCATTAATGCGCTGCTGAGCCTGCGTGATCATGCGATCCTCAAGCTCTCCGCGCGTCATCGTCGCATCACGGCTGCGCTGCTGCTCGGTAAGACCCAGGTGGAGATCGCCCGGGCAGAAAAGCTGTCGCAGCAGGCCATCTCTGACTTCGCCCGGGGCACGGGGGCGGGGCTCATTCAGTCTTCACTCATCATCGCGGAGGCCGCTCGTGCATGAAGTTCTTCTCCTGGGCATCGCCGCCTCGGAGCTGACCGTACTTCTCACCTCTGACCCGCGCCGCTGGTCGCGACGCCTGTCGCTCTTTCTGACGCTGCTCCTCGCAGTGATCTGCTACTCCTGGTTCATTCTGGGTGTGAGCGCCGTTGCTAATGCGATCGGCGCGACTCTCGCGCTCGTGTGGTTTGCGTGGGACCTCGTCGATCCTTCCGCGCGCGGCGTGCTCGCACGGTGGGCGCTGGCGTCCGTCGGCTTTGTCGCGCTGCTAAGCCTGGATCCGTTGAACTTCCCCCTGTTGTCGCTGCGCTCCGGGCGCTCCATCGACCTGATCATCGCGGTGCTTTTCCTTGTCACAGGTCCTGTCAATCACCTGATCACCGCCATCCTGCAGTGCGCGCGCGGCCGCGCCTCCGCCCCTGTTCCCGGGTGGATTAATGCCCCCGTTCTTCCGGCGATGCCGGTGGCTGACGAGGAGCATGCTGATGATGGCGCAGATGAGGCCGCGGAGCCCGAGGTTATTTCCGGTGCGCTGCCCGTCTTGGGGGCGCAGTCGGGCGAGGAGGAAGTGACCGCTCTGCGCGGTGGACGCTGGATCGGTCCGCTCGAGCGTCTGCTCATCATCGTTCTGGCTGGCGCCGGCGCGGAGGTTGCGATCGCAGCAGTCGTCGCCGCCAAGGGAGTCATTCGATTCCCCGAGATCTCGCAGGATTCGACGGGAGAAAAGGCAGAGGAGTTCCTCATCGGCTCGGTCTCCTCGTGGATCCTCGCCGCCCTCGTGGCGATGCTCATTCGCGTCGTTAGTTTGTATTGAGCGCTGCGCCGCTAGAGTATGCCGGGTGAATAGCTCAGACCCCTACGGCCGCAACATTTTCGCTCACGACCCGCATCGCGACGGGCCGGGAGCGCGGCGCCCGCGTTCGCAGGCCGTCCACGTTGAGATCGGAATGGTCCTCGAAGACGTGGCCTCGGGCTGGGTTGGCGCCGTGACGCGCGTGGAGAAGTCTGGCGGTATTCATCTCGTCGAACTCGAGGATCGTCGAGGCGTGCGTCGCTCCTTCCCTCTCGGCCCCGGCTTCTGGCTCGAGGGGCGCCCGATCGAGGCGCTGCCTCCGCGCCCGGCTCCCGCCCAGGCCTCGCCGAGTGAACAAGTGAGCGCGTCGGGGCGGCGCATCACGAATTCCGGATCGTTCGCTCCCGCGTCGAGCGGGCCAAAAGTCGCTAAGCGCTCGCGCATCTGGGTTGAGGGGCGCCACGACGCGGAGCTCGTCCAGCACGTGTGGGGCGAGGACTTGGCTGAGGCCGGGATCGCCGTGCAGCTCCTTGAAGGCGTCGACAACCTTGAGGCGATCCTGGAGGTTTTTGGTCCGACGGACACCGCGCGCGCGGGCATCCTCGTCGACCACATGGTCCCCGGCTCCAAGGAGTCTCGCATCGCCGAGGCCGTATCGGCGCGCTGGCCGGGCGCGGTCCTCGTCCTCGGTCACCCGTTCGTCGACATCTGGCAGGCGGTGAAACCCGCCAGAGTCGGCCTCGAGCGCTGGCCCGACGTGCCGCGCGGCATCGATATCAAGCATGGAACCCTCGAGGCCCTCGGCTGGCCGCACGTCGATCAGCGTGACATCGCCATGGGGTGGAAGCGGATCCTGTCCACCGTGCGCACCTACCGTGACCTTGAGCCGGCGTTGCTCGGGAGGGTCGAAGAGCTTATTGACTTCGTGACCGTGCCGTGGGCGCAATGACTCGCGTTGCCCGAGTGTGAGGTTCGCGCTGGGCGCACACCTGGCTCGGCCCTCATGTCGCCCCCGATTGGCTGCGAGGAGTAGCATTGGCACTCAGGAAGTAGGAGTGCCAGAACGGGAGGAGATGGCATGACGCGTAACAGTGCTCAGAACCGCAGGCTCGACGTCCTGCGCGCCATTGTCACCCAGTATGTGGCCACCCGCGAACCCGTCGGCTCTAAGGCCATCGCCGCCGGAGGGCTCGGCGTGTCGTCCGCGACTATCCGCAACGACATGGCGGTGCTGGAGGAAGCCGGCCTCATCTATCAGCCCCACACCTCGGCCGGGCGCGTGCCGACAGACCGTGGCTACCGCGTGTTCGTCGATCGTCTCGCCGAACTCAAGCCGATGAGTGGACCCGAGCGCCACGCCCTCGAGACCTTCCTGGCCGAGTCTGTTGATATCGACGATGTCGTGGAGCGGTCCGTTCGTCTCCTCGCCCAGGTGACGCACCAGGTCGCCCTCGTGCAGTACCCGGGTGCGCGCGTGCGCGTCCTCAAGCACCTTGAGGTCATCGCTCTGGCCCCCGGCCGAGTCCTCGTCGTGGTTATCACCACGGACGGCGAGGTCGGGGAACGCAGCCTCACCCTTCATGCGCCCCTCGACGACGCTCAGCTGCGCGAGGTGCGCGCACACCTGCGCCGCCACTGCGACGGCGCGACCTCCGGAACCGCGCAGGCGTGCGTTGACGAGGCCACGGCCTCGGCCCGGCCCGAGCTGGTGGGAACCGTCGCCGCGATCGGCGCCGCCCTGACGGACGTCCTGAGCGGTCAGAGCGAGTCGAAGATCGTTGTCGCGGGTGCCGCGAACCTGGCCCGCGGAGCCCTCGACTTTCACGACATTGCCCCCGTCCTCGACGCTCTCGAGGAACAGGTTGTCCTCATGCGTCTCTTTGCTGAGGCCGACCCGGGCGACGACGTTCACGTGAGTATCGGCGCCGAGAACCCCCACGACGGCCTGGCGGAAGCCGCCGTCGTCACGGGCACGTACCGTGCCGGCGCCGACGACTCCGTCGGATCAGCGCACCTCGGCATCGTCGGCCCCATGCGCATGGACTACGCGCGAACCATGAGCTCCGTGCGAGCGGTCGCTGCCTACCTGTCGCGATACCTCGCCTCCCAGCGCGGCGACTAAGCCGCCCCACAGACGTTGATGAACATCCCCCACGAGAAGAAAGAGCAAGCGTGAGAGACTACTACGAGGTTCTCGGTGTCGCCCGTGACGCCAGCCAGGACGAGATCAAGAAGGCCTACCGCAAGCTCGCGCGTAAGCTCCACCCCGACTACGCGGAGCCGACTCCGAGGAAGCCTTCAAGGAGCTGTCCGTTGCCTACGAGACGCTCTCGGATCCCGAGAAGCGCCAGATGTACGACATCGGTGGTCCCGACGCGCTGCGTGGCGGTGGCCCGGGTGCGGGCGCAGGCTTCGGCGGATTCTCCGACATCTTCGAGGCCATGTTCAGCGGCGGCTTTGGCGCGTCCGCTGCGGGCCCCGCTTCCCGAGTGCGCCGCGGTAAGGACAAGCAGGTGACCGTCGACATCACCCTGGAGGACGCGGCCTTCGGTGCCGCCAAGGAGGTCTCTTTCGACACCCACGTCCTGTGCGATGCCTGTAACGGCTCGATGTGTGAGCCGGGTACGTCGCCCACGCAGTGCACCACCTGCCACGGCTCGGGCTTTGTTACCCAGATTCAGAACTCACTCTTCGGCCGTATGCAGACGCAGGCGCCCTGTCCGACCTGCCAGGGATACGGCAACATCATTGAGACCCCGTGCGCAGAGTGCTCGGGAGCGGGTCGCGTGCGCACTCGCCGTACGCTGAATATCAACATCCCGGCCGGTGCCAGCGAGGGTACCCAGATCCGTGTCAGCGGCGAGGCCGAGGTCGGCCCGGGCGGTGGCCCGAACGGCGACCTGTACCTGCTGATCCGCGAGAAGAAGCACCCCGTGTTCGATCGTCGAGGCGACGACCTGCACACGTGGATCACGATCCCGATGACCACGGCGGCGCTGGGCACCGACTTCGAGCTGGAGACCCTCGACGGTAAGAAGACCGTGACGATTAATCCGGGCACGCAGCCCAACGACGACATCGTCCTGGAGGGCCTGGGCGTCGGCCACCTGCAGCGCTCGGGCCGCGGCTCGATGCACGTGCATGTGGACGTTCAGATCCCCAAGAAGCTCGACGACAAGTCGCGCGAGCTGCTCGAGGAGCTGGCGAAGGTCCGCGGCGAGGTGCGCGTGGAGCCGCATCGTCAGCAGGCCTCGTTCTTTGACAAGCTCCGCGACACCTTCATGGGGTGATGCACCGTGACGCTGCCCGTTTTCCTCACCGAGGACCTGACCCCGCCCCTTGCGTCCCTGTCCGTGGGGGACAGCGCGACCCTTGGTGGAGCCGAGGGGCGTCACGCAGCCTCCGTGCGCCGCATCGGCGCGGGGGAGTGGGTTGACGTCGTCGACGGCGCCGGAGTGCGCGCGACGTGCGAGGTGAGCGGGAGCGATAAGGCCTCGCTGTCCCTTGTCGTGCGTCAGCTCGTGCAGGAGGATGCTCCGAGTCCGGAGATCATCTTGGTCCAGGCGCTCGCCAAGGGTGGGCGCGACGAGGCCGCCGTCGAGATCTGCACGGAGATCGGCATCGACCGGGTGATTCCCTGGGCATCGCAGCGCGCGATCGTCCAGTGGAAGGGCCCGAAGGCCGAGAAGGGGCGCGCGAAGTGGGAGGGCGTGGCCCGCGCGGCCGCCAAGCAGTCCCGACGCGCCTTTGTTCCGGTTGTTGAGGACGTCAAGGATAGCCGCGAGCTTGCCTCCTGGGTCGCCTCCCTGATCGGCGAGGCCGGGGTGGCCTTCGTCTGCCACGAGGAGGCCACGGATTCGCTCGGGGCTGTGCTCGCACAGGTCCAGGAAGCGTCCGCGGACGAGGCTCTTCCCGCCCGCAT
>CAKMQM010000048.1:0-5569 GCA_927911615.1 uncultured Xylanimonas sp. | reverse complement strand
ATATCTCCGCGCTCGT
This sequence comes from uncultured Xylanimonas sp., assembly GCA_927911615.1. GTDB lineage: Bacteria > Actinomycetota > Actinomycetes > Actinomycetales > Actinomycetaceae > Pauljensenia. The sequence goes on along the minus strand of CAKMQM010000048.1, from coordinate 5,553 downwards.
GGGCAATGCCCGCGGCGCGGCTGGGAGCAGAAACCACCCTGGCAGGGCCCATGCCCAGGCGCATCTGGCGACGCACGTCGTCAAGCTGACCCTTGGGCAGGGTGTCCATGACGTTTTCGAGCATGGCGCGAGTGGCCATCTCGCACTCGCAGATGATCTGCTCGTGGGAGGGAGATTCGTTGCGTGATTCGACGTTGTCGAGGCGGTGACCGATCGTGTACAGGCGCTCTTCCTTGGCGGGAGGAACGGCCTCGTCGGCGGTCTTACAGGCGCGCTTCTCGCCCATCTCCTCGCACATGATGTCCACGATACGCTCGGCCATGAGGCGGTAGGTGGTGAGCTTGCCGCCCGCGATGGTGAGCATGCCGTAGACGCCGTCGCGCGTGTTGTGGTCGATGATGCTCATGCCGCGCGCCATGTGGCGGGTGTCGGTCGCGGACACGCGCGAGTCCTTGATGAGGGGGCGCGCGCCGGCCCAGGCATGCACGGCACGGGACTTGCGGAAGCCGGGGATCATGGCCTCGCCGGAGTCGAGCATCTGCTGGACCTGGTCGGCGGGGATGGAGAGGCGATCCGGGTCGTCGGCCTTGAGGTCGGTCGTACCGATGATGCACACGGTGTGGTCGGGCACGAGGATGTCGCCGTCGGCGGGCCACACGCAGCGGTTGATGACCGATTGACTCAACCGGTGGTTCATGGCGATCATGATGCCGGCACCGGGAACGACGTCGACGCCGTGGCAGTCCGCCATGGCGGCGATCTGTCCGGCCCAGGGCCGCCGCAGTTGAGGACGAAGCCGCATTCGATGCGCACGTCCTCGCCCCCGCGCTCGTCATGGACGATGACGGCGCTGATGCGCTCGCCCTCGCGTTCGATGGAGGTGACGCGGTGGTAGGTCAGGACCTGTGCCCCGTACGCCTGCGCGGAGCGGATCGCTCCCCAGGTCATCTGCCAGCCATCGACCGTGCCGTCCTGGACCTCGAAGGCACGCTTGATGCGTGGGTCCAGGCGGGGTTCGCGACGCAGCGCCTCAGCGATGGAGATTTCTGCGGCGGGCACCTTTGCAGCCGCTGCGCGAGCCAGGAACTGATCCGCGTATTCCTCATCGTCCTGGGCGGTCACGACGAAGAGGCCTCCGGTGGCCTCGACGGCGTTGGCGTTGATGCGCTTGACGATCTCGTTTTCTTCGGCGCACTCGGTGGCCGACTCAGGATCGGACGCAATGTAGCGGCCGCCCGAGTGGAGCAGACCGTGGAAGCGACCGGAGGTTCCCTGAGCGATGTCCGCCCGGTCGACGAGGACGGCTGAGAAGCCGCGCATGGCGACGTCGCGGACGACGCCGGCACCGGTGGATCCGCCACCGATGACGCACACGTCAGTGCGAAGTGTCTTCACCGTTAAAAATCCCTTCACCTCTTGATGAGGAAATGCCTCATTGCTCTCTCCATCATGCCCCTACACACCCCTTTTTGCACGAATGTACACACCGCTATGCACATATGTGCACGACGGGGGTGCATGAAACTGACATCCGCACTCCCCCGCACAATTCCGCGAGAAAATGACGAATTACATCCCACACTCATCACGTAAATACAATCGACGCATCCCTCGTGAACACTCATCCCACGCGACCCCCACCTCTCCCCCTAGAGTTAAGGCATGACGAACACACTGCTCGCCCGAGTCCTCGACACCGCGAACATCGATTCGACGGTGCGCCCGCAGGACGATTTCTACCGACACGTCAACGGCACGTGGCTGGCGACCCACACGATCCCCGCGGACCGCCCCATGGACGGGGCGTTCCACACGCTGCGCGACGCATCCGAGAAGTACGCGCGCGCAATCGCCCAGGACGCAGCCGATGGCACGCTGGACGATCCGGATGCGCACCGCATCGCCACACTGTGGACTCAATTCCTCGACGAGGACACCATCGAAGAAGCCGGTGCCACTCCCCTGAGCCCCGACCTCGACGCCATCAACGCCTGCACTACCCATGAGGAGCTCGCCCACGAGATGGGCCGCCTCATGCGCGAAGGCATCGGAGGCCTCATCGGCGCATACGTGGGCACCGACCCGCACGATTCTTCGCACTACATGGTCTCCCTCGTCCAGTCCGGCATCGGCCTGCCCGACGAGGCCTACTACCGCGAAGACGACTACGCGCCGATCCGCGAGGCTTACGTCGCGCACACCGCCCGCCTCCTTGGCCTCGCCGGGATGTCCGACCCCGAGGGCGCGGCCGCGCGCATCATGGAACTGGAAACCGCGATCGCCTCCCACCACCGTGACTCCGTGAGCAACCGCGACCCGCTGCTCTCCGACAACCCGACACCGTGGGAGGAGATTGCCGCCCTGGCCCCCGGCTTCGACTGGGACGCGTGGGCACAGGGCGCGCGCATGCCCGTCGCCGGCCTCGTCGTGAACGTCGACCAGCCCGACTTCCTGTCGGCCGCCGCCGCCCTGTGGGCCGACACCGACCTGTCCGTGCTCAAGGAATGGCTGAGCGCCTCGGCGATCGACTGCCACGCGTCGCTCCTGTCGAGCGATTTCGTCAACGAGAACTTCGACTTCCACGGCCGCACCCTGTCCGGCACGGAGGAGCTTCGTCCGCGCTGGAAGCGCGCCCTCGGACTCATCGAGGCCTACCTGGGCGAGGCCATGGGCCGCGCGTGGGTGGCCCGCCACTTCCCGCCCAACGCTAAGGAAGCAATGGACGCCCTGGTGCGCCGCCTCCTCGACGCCTACGGCGAGTCGATCCGAGGCCTCGACTGGATGAGCGAGGACACCAAGGTCAAGGCACTCGACAAGCTCGCGACCTTCAACCCCAAGATCGGCTACCCCGTCAAGTGGCGCGACTACTCGACGCTGCACCTGGACCCGGAGGCCACGATCGTCGAGAACGTGCGCGCCGCCAACGCTCACGCCACCGACCGCGAATGGGCCAAGCTCGGCCGCCCCGTGGACCGCGACGAGTGGTACATGACTCCCCAGACCGTCAACGCCTACTACAACCCCACGCAAAACGAGATCGTCTTCCCCGCCGCGATTCTTCAGCCTCCGTTCTTCGACACCGAGGCCGACGACGCGGTGAACTTCGGCGCAATCGGCGCAGTCATCGGCCACGAGATCGGGCACGGCTTCGACGACCAGGGCTCGCGCTACGACGGGGAGGGAAACCTGTCGAACTGGTGGACGGATGAAGACCGCGCCGCCTTCGAAGAGCGCACGCATGCCCTCATCGAGCAGTACGACGCACTCACCCCGGCCATCCTCCTCGAGCAGGGCGAAGAGCCGGAGGAGGGCGGAGAACGCACGCTCCCCCACGTCAACGGCGCGCTCACGATCGGCGAGAACATCGGCGACCTCGGCGGCCTGACCATCGCGTGGAAGGCCTGGGCGGCCTCGCTCGCCGAGCAGGGGCTGACCCCGCAGTCCGCTCCCGCCATCGACGGCATCACCGGACCGCAGCGCTTCTTCTACTCGTGGGCACGCGCCTGGCGCACGGCCACGCGCCCCCAGTTCGCGCGCCAGATGCTGGCGATCGACCCCCACTCGCCCGCTGAGTTCCGCTGCAACCAGGTACTGAAGAACCTTGACACTTTCGCCCGGGCCTTCGACGTGACCCCCGGCGACGCGATGTGGCTGGAGCCCTCCCAGCGCGTCACCATCTGGTGAAAGCGTGTCCCATCTGACAATATGCGGCGCGCCCCGAGCATTCACTCCCAACACATGACAACATAGGAATGTTGAGCGCAACAGCGCTCCCATTCCATCAACGGAAAGGCAACCCATGCCAGGCCTGAACCTGACTCGCGAGGAAGCGACCGAGCGCGCCTCGATCATTTCCTCTGTGACCCGCTATGAGATCTCCCTGGACCTCACGCGCGGAGACACCGACTTCGGTTCATTCACCCGCATCGAGTTCGACGCGCGCGAAGGCGCCTCCACGTTCGCTGACCTCGTGTCCAACAACGTCCACTCGATCACGCTGAACGGCAACGCCCTGGACCCCTTCACGGTTCACCAGGACAACCGCATCGCGCTGGAGAACCTGGCCGAGCACAACGTCCTCGAAGTTGAGGCATCCTGCCAGTACATGCACACGGGCGAGGGCCTGCACCGCTTCGTCGACCCCGCCGACGGCCAGGCCTACACCTACTCCCAGTTCGAGGTTCCGGACGCCCGCCGCGTCTACACGACCTTCGAGCAGCCTGACCTGAAGTCCACCTTCACCCTGACGGTCAAGGCCCCCAAGGGCTGGAAGGTCTTCTCTAACGCGCCGACCCCGACCCCCCGAGGAAGAGGGCGAGGCCTGGATCTACCGCTTCGCGACCACCGAGGTCATGTCGACCTACATCACCGCGATCGTCGCCGGCCCCTACGAGGGCACGACGGCCACGCTGACCTCCTCCGACGGCCGCACGATCGACCTGGGTGTCTACGCCCGTGCCTCGATCGTCGAGCACCTGGATGCCGACGAGATCATCGAGATCACCCGTCAGGGCTTCGAGTTCTTCGAGGGCGCCTACGGTATCGCGTACCCCTTCACCAAGTACGACCAGATCTTCGTGCCCGAGTACAACGCGGGCGCTATGGAGAACGCCGGCTGCGTGACCTTCCGCGACGCCTACGTGTTCCGTACCCGTCCCACCGAGGCTCAGATGGAGGCTCGTGCCAACACGATCCTGCACGAGCTCGCGCACATGTGGTTCGGCGACCTGGTCACCATGAAGTGGTGGAACGACCTGTGGCTCAACGAGTCTTTCGCCGAGTTCATGAGCCACCTGGCTCTGGCCGAGGCCACCAAGTACACCGAAGGCTGGACGGGCTTCATGGTCCGCAAGGACTGGGGCCTCAAGCAGGATCAGCTGCCCACGACCCACCCGATTACGGCCGAGATCCGCGACCTGGCCGACGTCGAGGTCAACTTCGACGGCATCACCTACGCCAAGGGCGCCTCTGTGCTGCGCCAGCTCGTCTCCTACGTGGGACGCGACGCCTTCTTCGCGGGCCTGCACGAGTACCTGACGAAGCACTCCTACGCCAACGCCACGCTGGACGACCTGCTCTCCGAGCTGGCCGCCGCCTCGGGCCGCGACCTGGCCTCGTGGTCGAAGGTGTGGCTGGAGGAAGCCGGCGTCACCCTCCTGCGTCCGGTCATCACGACCTCTGAGGACGGCACGATCGAGCGCCTCGAGATCACGCAGGAAGCCTTCTCCGAGGGCGCCTCCCTGCGCCCGCACCGCATGGGCGTGGCCGGCTACTCGCTGACCGAAGAGGGCACGCTGGCCCAGGTCTTCCGCGAGGAGCTCGACATCGACGGCACCTCCACGGTCATCGAAGCTGCTGCGGGCATCGCTCGCCCAGACTTCATCCTCGTCAACGACGGAGACCTCGGCTACGCCAAGGTCCGCCTGGACGAGCAGTCCCTGGCCTTCGCGATCACCAACATCACCAAGTTCACGGATTCGCTGACCCGCGGCGTCGTCATGGCCTCCGCGTGGGACATGACGCGCGACGGCGAGATGCCGGCACGCGACTACC
>CAKMQM010000047.1:0-19363 GCA_927911615.1 uncultured Xylanimonas sp. | reverse complement strand
CTTCGCCATGCCCTTCTCGAAGCAGGCCTGGCCGAAGGTGGCCGCCTGCTGGTCGCCGAGGATACCGGCGATCGGGGTGTCGATGAGCAGACCGTTCTTGCGGCCGTAGCCGTAGATCTCGGAGGAGGACTTGATCTCGGGGAGCATCGACATCGGGATGCCGAAGATCTCGCAGACGTCCTCACGCCACTGCAGCGTGCGGATGTCCATGAGCATGGTGCGCGAGGCGTTGGTGACGTCGGTGCAGTGAACGCCGCCGTTGATACCGCCCGTCAGGTTCCACAGGACCCAGCAGTCGGTGTTGCCGAGAGCAGGTCGCCGGCCTCGGCGCGCTCGCGGGCGCCCTCGACGTTGTCGAGGATCCACTTGATCTTCGAGCCGGAGAAGTAGGGGGACAGACCCAGGCCACAGATCTGGCGGAAGCGGTCCGGGCCCTCGTCACCCTCGAGCTCCTTGACGATGTCGGAGGTACGCATGTCCTGCCAGACGATCGCGTTGTAGACGGGCTCGCCGGTGTTCTTGTCCCACACGACGGTGGTCTCACGCTGGTTGGTGATACCGACGGCCGCGAGGTTGTGGCGGTTGATCTCCGCCTTCTGCAGGGCCTCGGCGACGACGGTGCGGGTGGTCTCCCAGATCTCGATGGGGTTGTGCTCCACCCAGCCCGGGTTCGGGAAAATCTGGGTGAATTCCTTCTGTCCGACGGAGACGATCTCACCGGAGTGGTTGAAGATGATCGCACGGGTCGAGGTGGTGCCCTGATCGATGGCGAGAACGAACTTTTCGGTGGTCATGAGTGTCCTTTCGGATGTGTTATCACGTCGTTGTGTATTGCCGCGCCTGGCCACCTGCGCGGCGGGCGGGACTTCGCAGTCCCACAAAATGTCACCCCGGCGGTGGGGTATAACGCGGGCGAGGCCGCGGAGGCCTCGCCCGCGCACTCATCCTCAGGCGAGAATGAGGTAGTAGAGAACGGTGCCGACGATGGCGCCGATGATCGGGCCGACGACGGGAACCCAGGAGTAGCCCCAGTCGGAGCCACCCTTGCCCTTGATCGGCAGGATCGCGTGAGCAATACGGGGGCCGAGGTCACGGGCCGGGTTGATGGCGGATCCGGTGGGACCACCGAGCGAGCTACCGATGACAACGATAATCAGCGCGACGCCGAGGGGGCCGACGTGGGTCTCGGTGTAGCCGGAGACGAAGATCCACAGGATCAGGACAGCGGTGCCGATGGCCTCAGTGAGGCAGTTCCAACCGTAGGAGCGGATCTCGGGGCCGGTGGAGAAGACGCCAAGCTTGAGGGCGGGGTCGCAATCCTCGTCGAAGTGCTTCTTGAAGGTCAGCCAGCACAGAACGGCGCCGACGAAGGCTCCGAGGAACTGGGCGACGATGTAGACCGCCACATTGGTGCCGGTGACGGGAATGTCGCCCGCCAGGGTGACGCTGGAGTCGAACATGTGGGCGACGACCTTGGCGATCGTCACGGCGGGGTTCAGGTGGCCGCCGGTGCGGAACGCGACATAGACGCCGGCGAAGACCGCCAGGCCCCATCCCCAGTTGACGAGCAGCCAGCCGCCGCCCTTACCCTTGGACTTGGGCAGCAGGTTCGTGGCAACAACGCCGCCACCGAGGAGCAACAGGATCGTCGTGCCGAGGAACTCAGACCAGAAAATCTGGCCCGTGGTAGGCACAGCCGCATCGGCGGCTGCCGGGAGCAGTGTTGTGAGCATGTTTCCCTATCTTTCTCCGACGCGTCTTCGCGCCGGGTCACCGGTGTTCTTTCACCGCCAACTGTGTACCGTCGAACAATATCCGCTCGGATATGCTTCGCGGGTCACATCACAGTATGACACTTGATGCACGTTAGCCCAAACTGAGTACACATCCGTGCAGGGTCTCATGTGTGACTCTGACCATATGACACGCCTTCTGCATGTCAACCCTCCAGCCTCTTTAATTTCCAAAGTCACACATCTGCACGCCTGTGCATGGCACACTAGAAACGTGACAATACGTGACGAACAGGCGCACGAGGCCGCCTCGATGTACTACCTCCAGGGGCAGACGATGGAGACAATCGCCCGCCACCTGCAGATATCACGCTCCTCGGTCTCACGGCTTCTCGCACACGCGCGAGAGGTCGGCCTGGTGCGCATCTCAGTGTCCGCCTCCCCCGGGCTCAAAGGCACCCTCGCTGGCCAGATCGCCGACCTGTTCGGTGTCCAGGTCTCCGTCGTTCCCGTTCACGACGTCCACACCGAGGTCAATCGCCTGCACAACGTTGCCCTCGTCGCCGCGGAGCACCTCGTCGACATGCTCTTCCCCGGCGTCACCCTCGGCATCGCCTGGGGAAACACGACCGCGGAGGTCACGCGAGCAATGCCGCACGTGACGTTCCCGGGCTCCACCGTCGTCCAGCTCAACGGCGCAGCCACAGCCACCGAGTCGGCATGCCCTACGCAGAAGCCATCATCGCCCGGGCAGCCAAGGCCATCGGCGGGCGCATCGTCAATTTCCCTGTGCCCGCATTCTTCGACTACGCGGACACCAAGGAAGCCCTGTGGCGCGAACGCTCCGTCCAGTCGGTCCTCAACACGATCGACAGCGCAGACGTCGCCCTCTTCGGCGTGGGATCGATGTCCGCGCGTCTGCCCTCCCATGTCTACTCGGGCGGATTCCTCGACCCCAACGAGATCGCGGCGGCACAGAACGACGGGGTCGTCGGCGACGTGTGCACCGTCCTCATCCGCGAGGACGGCTCCACGAACATGCACCTCAACGAGCGCGCCTCGGGCCCGAGCCCGGCCACGCTCAAGAAGATCCCACGGCGCCTGTGCGTCGTCTCCGGCGCATCGAAGGCGTTGCCGCTCCTCGGGGCCCTGCGCGCCGGGGTCGCCACCGACCTCGTCCTCGACGACGGGGCCGCGCACGAACTCCTCGACCTCGTTCACACGCGCATGTCGCCCCGACGCTCCTATATCTAACCCACGCAGGGTACGGAAATACAACGAAGGGCCCCAGCCTCGTCCATGAAGGAAACGAGGCCGGGGCCCTCTCGACATGTCGATCAGCCCAGGCGCTTGACCAGCGGGAACGGAATCGTCTCGCGGATGCCCTGGCCGGTGAGGACCATGAGCAGGCGGTCGATGCCCATGCCCATACCGCCGCACGGCGGGAAGCCCTGCTCCATGGCAATGAGGAAGTCCTCGTCCATAACCATGGCCTCGGGGTCGCCGTTGGCAGCCGCGAGGGCCTGCGCCTCGAAGCGCTCGCGCTGGACGACCGGGTCGGCCAGCTCGGAGTATGCGGTGCCCGTCTCGAAGCCGCGCACGTACAGGTCCCACTTTTCGGTGAGGCCGGGGCGCGAGCGGTGGTAGCGGGTCAGCGGGGAGGTGTCCTCCGGGAAGTCGTAGACGAATGTCGGCGCCCACAGCTTGGAGGCGACGAGCTCCTCGAAGATGTCTTCAACGATCTTGCCGGACACGGCGTAGTCGTCGACCTCCAGGCCGATGCGCTCCGCGTACTTGACGAGGGTCTCGCGCGGCGTCTCCACCGTGATCTCCTCGCCCAGGGCCTCGGAGGTGGAGCCGTACAGGTCAATGCGGTCCCACTCGCCCGACAGGTCGTACTCGGTGCCGTCGGCCAGGCGCACGATTTCCTCGCCCTCGGACAGGTCGAAGGCGTCGCGCGCGGCCTGCTGAATAAGGTCGCGGGTCAGTTCGGCCATACCGTTGTAGTCCGAGTAGGCCTCGTAGGCCTCCAGGGACGTGAACTCGGGGCTGTGCGAGGAATCCATGCCCTCGTTGCGGAAGTTGCGGTTCATCTCGAAGACGCGGTCCACACCGCCGACGACCGCGCGCTTGAGGTAGATCTCGGTCGCGATGCGCAGGTAGAGCTCGGTGTCAAGAGCGTTCATGTGCGTCGTGAAGGGACGAGCCGCGGCACCGCCGTGGATCATCTGCAGCATCGGGGTCTCGAGCTCGATGTAGTCGCGGCGGAAGAAGTTCTCGCGGATCGAACGGTTGACGGCCGCGCGAATGCGGATCATGTCGCGCGCCGCGGGACGCGTGATCAGGTCGAGCTCGCGGCGGCGGATGCGCTGGTCCTCGGACAGGGTGATCTCTTCGCCGTCCTCGGTGGTCCAGGTCTTGGGCAGGGGGCGGATCGCCTTGGAGGCGATGGCCCACGAGGCGTCGGGGGCGGGCAACGCGGTGGGCGCGGCGTCGTACTCGGCCTGGGCCTCGGGCGTGACCTCGGCGGGGGTCGCGAAGATCGACAGCTCGCCGCGGCGCGAGGAGATCACGCGGCCGTGGACGAAGAGGTGGTCGCCCAGGTCGACGTCGTTCTTGTAGGCGGCCAGGGACTCGGCGCCGACGGAGGCGGCCGAGAGCATGACCTGGATCTTGTTGCCCTCACCGTCCATCAGGGTCGCGAAGCAGAGCTTGCCGCCGTTGCGCGCGAGGATGACGCGGCCCGCCAGGCCCACGTAGTCCTCGGTCTCTTCGCCGGCCTCGAGGTGGGCGTACTTCTCACGCACCGCCTTGATGGTGGTCGTGATCGGCAGGCGCACGGGGTAGGCAGGGATACCGGCCTCCATGAGGCGCGCGCGCTTGGCCGCGCGAACCTTGACCTGCTCGGGGGTGTCGTCTGCGGGTGCTTGCGTGGGCGTGGAAGAAGAATCGGTCATGCGCCTATCGTACCGGGATTTGGCCCCGTGACGAGGCAGGGGCCCGGTTGGGCTCCTCACGCACCCGGGAGGTCGGCCGCGTAGGGTGCCGACGAGGATCCGCCGATCCCCTGCGTGGAGTGTGCGGCGGCCGCGCAGGCGAGGGCGAGCGCCTCGGACCACGGCATGCAGCGAGCTCGGCGCGCCCAGGCCAGAGCCGCCGAAAAGACGTCCCCCGCACCCGTCGTATCCACCGCGTTCACCGCGGGCGCCGGCACTCGCAGGATCTGTCCGTCGACGCACGCGATCACGCCGTTCTTGCCGCAGGTGACCACGCAATCACAACCAAACGACGCGAACCAACGCGCGGCGTCCTCCACGCTGTCGGTGCGCGCATAGGCGAGCGCCTCCTCCTCGTTGGGCGTGCACACGTCAGCCAGACGCAAAGACTCTAGGTCCGCCTCGTCCCAGGCCCCGGCCTCGTCCCAGGCAGTGTCCGCCAGCACCCACGTGCCGCGAGCGCGCCAGGAGGACACGACCTCTCTGTTCTCGCTGATTCCCCGCACGTCCGCGAGCAGGCACGCCGGCGCGTCCCCTCCCAAGCGGGGCAACACAGTCGTCCCGCGCGTGGTCATTGCCCGATCGCCGTCGAAAGAGAGGGAGACGGTGACGTTTTGATCGCCCACGCGCTCGCACGAGGAGGTGTCCACGCCCTCGCGCGCGAGCATCTCATCGACGAACGCTCCCATCTGATCGACGCCCACACGGCTGTGCAGGCGCACGGGCGCACCCAAGCGAGCCAGCGCAATCGCCTGATTGGCCGCGCCGCCCGCGCACATGAGAGCTCCCTCCACCCAGGCCTCGTGACCCGGAACCGGAGGCCCGTCGAGGGGACCCATCACGACGTCGAGAAACGTCGGACCGTACACCGCGAACTGAGATGCGGCGGATACTCGAGATGCCACGGGTCCTCCTAGACGTGAGCGCGACTACACTATGTCACTGAGCCACCACTATACGTATCCAGAGAGGATGCCCGCCATGCAGCTCACCATCGTCGGAGGAGGGGGCTTCCGGGTCCCCGCGATGATCGACGTCTTAGCCCGCTCGCGATCGGGTCAGGGCGCCTACGCGTCCCTCGACGTCGACCGCGTCGTCCTGTACGACACCGACGCGCGCAGGCTCGACGCGATGATGGCAGTGCTGTCCTCGCTTAACTTCCCGCACTCCCCGACCGTGCGTGCGACGACCGACATCAACGAGGCCCTTCCCGGAGCCGACTTCGTCTTCTCCGCGATGCGCGTGGGCGGGACCTGCGGAAGGGTCCTCGACGAGCACTGCGGCCTCGATCACGGGCTGCTCGGCCAGGAGACCGTCGGCGTGGGCGGCTACTGCTACGCGTTCCGCTCGCTCGGACCGGCACTCGAGCTGGCACGCGCCGCCAAGCGCCTGTGCCCAAACGCCTGGCTCATCAACTTCACGAACCCGGCCGGCATCATCACCCAGGCGATGCGTTCCGTGCTCGGCGAGCGCGTCATCGGCATCTGCGACACTCCCATCGGCCTCGTCAACCGCACGCTGAACGCCCTGGGCGTTGCCGAGGAGGAGCGCACCGACGTGTCCTTCGACTACGTGGGCCTCAACCACCTCGGCTGGCTGCGCTCGCTCTCAGTCGACGGCCACGACATTCTCCCGCGCCTCTTCGCCGACGAGGCGGCCCTGGGATCCATGGAAGAATCCCGCGCCATAGGCACGGACTGGATTCGCGCGCTGGGCGCCCTGCCCAACGAATACCTCTTCTACTACTACTGCCACCGCGAAGCCATGGCCCGCATCCACCAGGACCAAACCCGCGGCGAGTACCTGCGCGATCAGCAGGAAGCCTTCTACAACGCCGTCCTCGCGGGCTCCGAGCAGGCGGGACGGACGTGGATCGATGCGCTCGCCGACCGGGAGGCGACGTACATGGCCGAGGCCCGCGACGTCGACGAGCGTTCCGGCAGGCGTGCCGAGGACATCGCGGGCGGTGGCTACCAGAAGGTGGCCCTCGACCTCATGAACGCGCTCGCTACGGACACACCAGCGCGCATGATCCTCAACGTCGCTAACGGCGACGGCGGATTCTCCTCGATTCCGACGCTGCGCGACACGGACGTCGTCGAGGTTCCCTGCGACGTCGATGCCTCCGGCGTGCATCCAATTCCGGTCGCTCCCTTGGAAGGGGCCGCTCTCGGCCTTGTCCAATCCGTGAAGGCCTGCGAGAATCTCGTCATCGACGCCGCCCGCGAGCGCGACCGCAGCCTCGCGTGGCAGGCGCTGGCACTGCACCCCCTGGTCGACTCGGTCAAACGTCGCGCGCGACGTGCTCGACCAGGCGATCCACACAAACCCGCTGGTCGCGGCCGCCTTCGACTGAGCGGCGCCCATCAACGCACTGTGCCCTGCCTCGTACGGACGAGGCAGGGGCACAGTGCGGCAAACAGGCCGGCTAGCGGGCCCTCACCCGCGCGTGTCCCAGCGGAAGAACTCTTCTCCCCCCGCATAGCCGTGGGGGTGTCCCACGTCGCGGGTGCCCTGTCGGATCCAAGACTCCATCCGGTCGAGGTTGTCGAATTGGGTGACGTGCTCGCGCACCGCCCTGACCTTGGCCTCGATGTCTGCCTGGTCCAGCTCGACGACGTGGTTCGTCGACGGGCCTCCCTGGAACCATACTTCTTCGACGACGTGGGGGGCCAGGCCCTCGTCGAGCAGCTCGGGGAACGCGAAGGGGTTACGCGCGGCCGGGTAGACGGCGTCCGTGACCGCGGCGCCCACGGCCCGGTGGTCCGGGTGATTGGCGTAGATGGACGACCAGTTGTATTCGGGCGAGAGGGTGAGGATCAGGTTCGGCTTCACGCGCCGAATGAGGGCGACGATATCGCGCACGAGCCCGTGGGACGGGGTCACCATACCGTCGGGGTAGCCGTCGAAGAAGACGAGCTCCGTGACGCCCAGCTGCTCGCACGCGCGGCGCTGTTCATCACGACGCAACTCCCCCATCTGCTGATGCAGATCCTGGTCGGAGCCTCCCGCGTCACCATCCGTGACGACTGCGACGACGACCCTCGATCCTTCGCGCACGAAGCGAGCGAGCGTCCCGCCCGCGTCCACGTCCGCATCATCGGGGTGGGCGTAAATACCCAGCACGGTATCCATTCGCGTTCTCCTTAGTGAGGCGCCGGCGAGAACCTGTCCCGCCGGCGCCTGTCCCGAGTCTGTGACGGCTACTGATCAATCGCCGCGTTTGCGGCATCCTGGGCGGCCTGGACACCCTCATGCACGCCGGTGCGTCCCAGGAAGACCTCCTTGAGCACGCCGTTGTACGCGTCCATTGCCGCGCCCAGCTTCGCGCCGAAGGGAGCCATGATCGTGCCCGAAGGAGTCTTCGCCATCACCGAAGTGTCGACGCCCTTGTCCGACCAGTAGGCGGTCCACGTCGCCTGGGCCTTCTCGTTCGCGGGGAAGCCGGCGCCAGTCTTGCCCAGTGCGGCACCGCCGTCCTTGCCAGCCAGCCACGCCAGCAGCTTGTGCTGAGCCTCGGGGTTCGCGCTCGCCGTCGAACCGGCGGCGACGACGGAGTTACCGACCGTCACGGCACCTGCGGGGCCCTTCGGCTGGGGAGCCAGGCCCCACTCGAAGGAAGCGCCCTCGGCCACGTTCGCCAGGTTGTAGGCACCGGACTGGAACAGAGCGATCTTGCCCTGCAGGAACTGATCGCGACTGAAGTCACCGTTGTCGTTCGTATCGGCCGCCGAGGGGGCCACGTGCTCCTTGTTGATGAGGTCCACCAGGTAGCCGACCGCGGCGTCACCCTCGGGGCTCGCGAACGTAAAGTGCCCGCTCTCGTCCTGCAGGGTGGCGCCGGCTGAGCCCAGGTACGGAATGAACATGGCCTGGCCATCCAGCGCGGCGTTGTATCCGTACTGGACGATGTGGTCCGCGTCGAAGGCGGGATCAGCCGCGTTGCGGCCGGACGAGTCCAGCGTCAGCTTGCGGGTGATCTCTCGCAGAGAGTCGGTGGAGGCACTCGGGTCCCACGACAGGTTCTGCAGGTCATCGATGCTCACGCCGGCCGCGTCCAGCAGCGACTTGTTGTAGTACACCGCGATCGACGGGTCGGTGAGGACCGGGACGCCGTAGAGCTTTCCATCAACCGTGTACTGATCGATGGCACCCTGAAGCCAGCCGTCGCGCTCGGAGGCGGGGAACTCCTCGTCAATGTTGACGATCTTGCCGCCGCGGGCGTACTCCGTGTAGTTGTTCGTGTTGGACCAGAAGACGTCCGGTCCGGTGCCCGCCGCGAGCTCGGAACGCAGGCCTGTGAAGTAGTCCGACCACGGGACGACCTCGACATTGACCGTGATCCCCGTTTCCTCGGTGAACGCGGGGAGCGCCGCCTCGTACGCCTGGGCAGCCTGATCATCCCACAGACGCAGGGTCAAGGACGTGCCCGCCTCGCTCGACGCGCTGCCACCCTGCGAGCAGGCGGCCATCAGCATCGACGCGGCACCAATCAGAGCGGTAGCGGTAACAAAACGCCTTTTCATGAAGACCTCCAGTTGTGATGGGTTGTGTTGTTACTTGATGCCCGTCAGGGCAATCGATTCAACGATGTGTCGTTGAAAGACAATGAACAGAGCGATCAGCGGCACGAGCGCGATGGTCGTCGCCGCCATGACGTACGTCCAATTCGCGTTGTACTGGCTCTGCAGCGCGGCCGTCGCAACCGTGAGGACGCGTGGCCTGGTCGCGGCAATGATCCGCGGCCACATGAACGAGTTCCACTGGCTCACAACCGTGATGAGCACGAGCGTCGAAATGATCGGCCTCGACACGGGAACGACGATGGAGAAGAGGATGCGCATCTGCCCGGCGCCGTCCATGGTCGCCGCGTCGATGATTTCCTGGGGGATCTGACGGAACGACTGACGCAGCAGGAACACCGCGTAGGGCGAGGCAAACACGAAGGGGAGGACGATGCCCCAGAAGGTGTTGTTGAGCCCCATCTTCGCCATCATGAGGTATAGCGGGATGACGAGGACCGACGCCGGAATCATCATGGTGCCCAGGAAGAGCCAAAAGATGACCTCGCGCCCCGGGAACTCGATGCGGGCGAACGCGTAGGCGGCCAGCACGGAAGACACCAGCTGCCCGACGACCATCACCACGACCATGAGAAGCGTCGTGATGATCGCGTCGGCGAAGTTGACCCGTCCCGTGAGGATCGCCTGGAACGAGGCCAGGGAGGGCGGGGAAGGCAGCGCGAAGGGCGAGTGCGAGGCGAAGTCCTGCGGCGACTTGAAGGCCGTGACGAAGCTGAAGAGCAGCGGGATGACCATGATGAACGCGGCCAGCGACAGCCCCGCGTAGATCCCCAGGGTCGACCACCAGGGCCGACGCGAGTGCGACTTAGACGAGCTCATACGTGGTCCTCTTCCGGAAGTACAGGTTCTGGGCCAGCGTCAATCCCATGAGGAGCAGCATCATCACACACGCCATGACTGCGGCGCGGCCGACGTTTCCGGTCTCGAAGGCCTCCTTGTAGATCAGGTATGCGAGGACCTCTGTGGAGCCGGATGGGCCTCCCTTGGTGAGGGCGTAGATCTGATCGAAAACGTTGAAGACCGAGATCACGGAGGTGACCGAGACGAAGAAGAAGGTCGGGCGCAGGAGGGGCATCTTGATGTGCCAGAACACCTGCGAGGAGGATGCCCCGTCCACGGTCGCGGCCTCGGTGAGCTCACGCGGGATCGCGAGTAATCCGGCGATGAAGAAGAGCGCCGTGTACCCCACGTTCGACCAGACGACGACGAAAGCCGCCGCGGGCAGCGCCCAGGTGGGCGACACAAGAATTTCTAGTCGCGTGCCCGCCAGCGCGGAAAGAAGACCACCTGTGGGGGCGAAGATCCACGACCATACGACACCGAGGGCCAGCGGAGGCGCGATCCACGGGATGACGATGAGCGTGCGATAGACGACGGTTCCTCGCACGCCCTTGGTCAGCAGGTTCGCGAGGAGGAGGCCCAGGATGATCTGAATGGGGACGACGAGGAGGACGAAGAGAATCGTCGTGCGCAGGGACGACAGGAAGGCCGGGTCGCTCAGCACGTTCGTGACGTTGGCCAGGCCCACGTATCGCGTATCCCCAATCAGATCCCACCGGTACAGGCTCACCCACATGATGACGCCGATGGGGACAACCATGAAGATGAGGACGCCGATGAGGGCGGGCGACAGGAACGCGTATCCGATGAGTGCGTGGCGCGTGCGAGACGCTCGCTTGCTCATGCCCCACCTTCCTTTCGTTCGGTTCTTCGAGGATAGGTATGACGGGCGTATCAGCGCCGGGCGAAGACAAGGTATGGACAATTGTGAACATCGCATGCCGTCAAACGAGCAAAGGTGCACGAAACGAGGCAAAACAAGGGAGCGTCCACTCGAGTGAGTGGACGCTCCTGTCGGCGTATCAATCAGATGCCGGAGCTCTTCAGCCCCAGCTCGCGGGCGCGCTTGGAATCCTCGGGGACGCTTCCCGCATGGTCACCTGCACTGATGATCTTGTTGGCCTCGTCGACGAAGATGACGGACGGCTTCACCTGACGCACGAGAGATTCGGGCACCTGGGCGTAGGCCATGATGATGACCAGGTCGCCGACGGTCACCTTGTGGGCGGCCGCGCCGTTGAGCTGAATCGTGCCGCTGCCTCGCTCGCCCGCGATCGTGTAGGTCGAGAGGCGCTCGCCGTTGTTGACGTCGACGATGTCGACCTTCTGCCCGGGCACGATGTTCGCGGCGTCCAGCAGGTCCTCATCCACCGTGATCGAGCCGACATAGTGCAGGTCGGCGCCGGTGACGACGGCGCGATGGATCTTGCCGATGGCCATCTCGCGGGTCATTTCCATCATGCGAGGTCCCCCGCGCGTTCGGCGAGACGGCCGGCAGGACCGGAAGCGTCACGCAGCGGCACCTCCATGTTATCGATGAGGCGCGTCGTGCCCACCTTGGCGGCGATGAGGATGCGTCCCTCACGCGAGCCGTCCGACAGGATCGTGGGCGCGGCAGCACCCTCGCCGACGGGCACGGACTCGGTGCCCGCGAGGATCTCGAAAGTTCCCGCGTCCACGAGCGCGATGTAGTCCAGATCAATGCCGCCCTCGGCGTCGATAACCGAGCGGCACTCGGCGACGATCTGCGCGGGCTGCGCCCCGGCCTCGGCGGCCTCGGCGCCGCGACGAAGCGCGCGCGAGAGGGCACGGGCGCGGATGCGCTCATCGTCGCTCAAGTACTGGTTGCGGCTGGACAGGGCGACCCCGTCCTCGGCGCGCACGATCGGCACAGGGTGGACGCGCACGGGGATGTCCAGCTGGGAGAAAACGGTGCGCAGGACGGCCAGCTGCTGGGCGTCCTTCTGTCCGTACAGGGCCACGTCGGGGCGCACGAGGTTGACGACCTTGGTGCACACGAGCGCGACGCCCGCGAAGTGCGTGGGGCGCGTCTTGCCTTCGAGAACGCGCGCGATGGGGCCCGGGTCGATTGTCACGGTCGCGGGCGTGGGGTACACGTCCTGGGGCGCGGGTGCCCACACGAGGTCTGCCCCCACCGTCTCGAGCGCGTCCATGTCCGCGTCCAGGGTGCGCGGATAGGCGTCGAAGTCCTCGCCGGGCGCGAACTGCGTCGGGTTGACGAAGATCGTGACGATCACGTGATCGGCCAGTTCGCGGGCTTCGCGCACGAGCTGCAGGTGCCCGGAGTGGAGGGCACCCATGGTCATCACGAGGGCCTTCGTGCCGGGCAGGCGCGACAGGGCGTCGGCCAACTCGGCGCGCGTGTGGGTGAGGACAGGGCGATGGGTCATGTTTCTATTCTTGCAACTTCGGCCCGCCGGCGCGTCATCGAGTCGCTTTCCTCACGCCGAGAGCTTAATAACGAGGCCGGTGTTACTCGCACACTCGCTCGCGCGTTTCGGGGCGCTGGATGCGTGGTAGTCAGGCGCCCGGGTCGAGGAGGGCGGCCTCGACGCTGGTGGCGGCCCGTTCGTCGAGGAGACGCGCGTCGCGCAGCAGGCGGGTCAGTGCACGGGTCATGTCCGCGTAGGTGTCGCGCTCCCCGGCGAGCTCCTCCCGGGCCCCGAGGCAGCGCGCGTGCGCTGCGATCGTTCCCGCATCCCCGCGGGCAGCGGGCCCGGAGATGCCCGCAACCCCCTCGGTGAGGGCACGGTCGAGCGCGGCCTCGAGAAGCGGGCGCACGTACAGGGCGGGATTCTCGATGCCAGCCTCGGCGAGAATCCGCGTCGTCTGCACGGTGATACCCGCGATGAAATTGGCGCCGTGAGCGAGGCCCGCGTGGTAGAGGGGGCGGTCCTCTTCGGCGACGACGACGGGTTCGCCGCCCATTTCGACGACGAGGGCCTGGGCTATCGGCAGGAAGGGCGCCGCAGCCGTCACCGCGAAGGGCGTGCCCACGAGGCGCGCCACGTCAACGCTGGTTCCCGTGAAGGTCATCGCCGGGTGGATGGCGAGCGGGATCGCCCCCGCTCCCGCAGCGGCGCCGAGCAGCCCCACGCCGGAGGCACCCGACAGGTGAATGACGATGTGCCCACTCTGCCAGGCGCCCAGGTCGGCCAGGCCGCTCACGAGGGGGCCGATCTGGTCGTCAGGAACGGCCACGATGACCACCTCGGAGCGTCGCACGACCTCTTCGGGCGTGGCGATCGGCACGCCGGGGAGCATCGCGTCGGCGCGCTCGCGCGAGGCGTCCGACGACGCGGAAACGGCGACGATCTGATGCCGACCGCGCGCAGCGCAGATCCGATGACGGGCCCGACGTGGCCCATGCCGATGATGCCGATTCCGAGGCGTCCGGGGGTACTCATGCCTCCATTGTCACCGATCATCGGGCTACTTGTCGCCCTCCGCACGCTGCGAGGTCGCCTCGACGATCTCGGTGACACGCGAGAGCCAGCGCTCGGGAACCTCGGCCTCGCGGCGGACCTTCGAGGCCTGCGACAGCTGCGCCCACAGCTCCAGAGAGCGGCCCGCCTCGACGTGCTCGGCCATAGATGCCACCGGTCCGGGGACCAGCTCGGCGCGCACCGAAGCGACGCGGCGCCACCGCTGAATGGGCCCCTGATGCAGCGACACCGACTGGATGCGCGTCAGAGGGATGATCGAGAAACGCAGGTTGAAGAATCCGTCGCGGATTGCAAACACGGCATCGGTCAGGCCGAAGGCTCGGCGCTTGTACACGAGAGGATCCAGAATCCTCGCGCTGGGCGGGATCGGTGTCATCCAACGGTCCTCGCCCGTGCCCACGCGAAGGGACTCAAGGAAGCCGTCAGGATCATCGGTCCCCAGGTCCGGGATCGCCATCGCGATCGCCTGAACGACCTCCACGCGGCTACCGACGGGAAGCAGCACGTCGGAGGCCACATCCACCTGCATGCCCTTGTTCTTCTCGTCCGTCGTGTGCGCCGTATTGCCGGCCTGCGTGATCTCCACGCGATACCAGCCAAACAGTCGCCATATCAGCGGCTGCGTCACCTCAATGGCGTGGATGCGCCCCGGAGGGATCGTCACGTGACGGCGAGCCGTCAGACCACGGCTAATGCGCACGCCGTCGGCAGCGATCGCCGCGGTAAAGCCAAACTCTCGATCGAAACGCGCCCAGACGCCCGCCAGGAGGCTGAACGCGCCCGCCAGGATGCCCAGGAAGCTCATGATCGACGACACCCCGACAACACCCACGAGGAAGCCGTTGAGGCCCAGGAGGAAGATGCCGAAGAACAGCGCGATCGCATTGTCGATGGTCGCCAGCATGGACGCCAGGAGCTTGACGAACCCGACCTTGAACACGGGGCGCTCAGGGGCCTCCAGCGGGGTTTTCGCCGTCGCCACGCGGGCCGAGGCTCCGGTGCGGCCGGCGGGATCCACGACCTCGTCGATCGCGCCCGAAGCGAGCGCGAGAAGGAGGGCACGCAGTTCCTCCAACTTGGCGGCGGGCAGCAGGCCCAGCTTGATGCTCGAATCGGTGCCACCGGCGACCTCAATATCCAGGTAGCCCAGGCGCAGGAGGCGCCCGATGAGCGAGTAGGACACGTTGATCGTCTGAATGCGCGTCAGCCTCGCGTGGCGCTGCGTGCGCTTCAGGATGCCGGCGCGATACCAGATCGCCGTGTTGCTCACCGCGTAGCGAGTCTTCGTCCACGACAGGTAGCAGTACGCACCCGCGATGGCTAGGACGATGCCCGCGATAAACGCCAGACCGAGGAAGATGCCGGTGGTTTCAAACCACTGCGGCGTCTCACCGTTGAGCATGCGCCCGATCGCGGAGGCGTTGCTCAGGGACACCGCACCGACGACACCCGTGACACTTCCCGCGACGCGGGGGACGTAGGTGAGCGGGTGAAGCGGCTTCCAGTCCTCGGGTGCGATGCCGTCGGAGGAGAGGTCCGCGCTCATAGGCCCATCAGCTCCGACGAGCCGCGCTCCGCCAGGACGTCACGCAGACGAGCCGCGTCTGCGACAGGCACGCCGCTCAGCGTCGCGTCGGTCTTCGCGCTCGCGGTCGACAGCTTGATCGTGGAGATGCCAAGCAGGCGCAGCACGGGACCCTGGTAGATGTCGACGTACTGGATGCGGCCGTAGGGCACGAGGGTCAACGAGCGACTGAAGACGCCGCGGCGGATCACGAAGTCCGTGTCGGCCAGTGCGTAGCGCAGGCGCGCACCTGGGCGGGCACGAGCCACAGACAGAAGAGTGCGATGGCGGCGGGCACGAGCATGAGCCACCACAGCGCCGGAATATCGACAATCAGAACGAGGCCGGAGATCGCGCCACACAGGGCGCCGCACAGCGCGAGGGCGTTACCGAGGCGCAGGGTCGCGAGTTTGGGGGACACGTGCTGGAATTCGACGCCGTCGGGAGACATGATGTCCGCTGAGTTCTGGGATGACATGCTTCAATTCTTGCACATCTTTTCCGCGCCTTTTCGTGTCCTTTATTGCCGCGCGACCAGCCGAGGTGACGAAGCAAACAGGAGTAGCACCCTTACTCCCATCAACCTCTCAGGAAACATTCAGACACATGGGTGACACTAGTTGCATGAGCACCCCGGGAACCGAAGCAAAACTGCTCGTCGTCGACGATGAGCCCAACATCCGCGACCTCCTCGCCTCCTCCCTGCGTTTCGCCGGCTTCGACGTCGTCACCGCCGAGACGGCAGCGGCGCGTTTCACGAAGCCCAGACCTCGCGCCCCGACCTCATCGTCCTTGACGTCATGCTCCCCGACATGGACGGCTTCGCCGTCACCAGGCGCCTGCGCGACGCCGGCATCACCACCCCGGTCCTGTTCCTCACCGCACGCGACGACATGCGCGACAAGATCCAGGGCCTGACCGTCGGCGGCGACGACTACGTCACCAAGCCCTTCGGCCTCGAAGAAGTCGTCGCCCGAATCCGCGCCATCCTGCGCCGCACCATGGGCTCCGAAGAAGACGACGCGTTCCTGCGCGTCGGAGACCTCGTCATCGACGAGGACGCCCACGAAGTCACGCGCGCCGGCGTCCCCATCGACCTGTCCCCCACCGAGTTCAAGCTCCTGCGCTACCTCGTCATCAACGCCGGCCGCGTCGTCTCCAAGATGCAGATCCTCGACCACGTATGGGAATACGACTGGGACGGTGAAGTCGCCATCGTCGAGTCCTACATCTCCTACCTGCGGCGCAAGCTCGCCGTCGAGGGCGCCTCCGGGGAGTTGATCCACACCAAGCGCGGCGTCGGCTACATCCTGCGCGCCGAGGACTGACGTGCACCGCAGCCTGGCCCAACGCATCGAGGCGTGGTGGGACTCGAAGCCACTCTCCGCGCAGCTCGTCACGCTCATAACTCTCCTGCTGGCGATCGGCCTATCCCTGTCCGGCACGGTCATGATCGGCCTCCTCCAGCGCCACCTCATCTCTCAGATCGACGACCAGCTCGTCGCCACCGCGCACACCATGCAGATCTCCGGATCGGCGGCGACCTTCTCTGCCGACGGCCAGGGCGGCATCCCCACCCTCTACTACATCCACATCCACGACACCGCCGGGGGCGATCGGTACTTCTACTCGGAGGACACCCTCAAGGCCTCGGGCAAGCCCCACCTGCCGGAGCTGGTCGACACGAGCTCCGCGCCCGTCTCTTCCTTCCGTACCCTCCCGGTCACCGTCTCCTCTTCCAAGGCCGGCCTCGGCTGGCGCGCCCTGGTCGTCCCCGTGTATGAGCAGGACTCCGGCCAGTTCTCCGGATACATGACGATCGCCCTGCCCCTGTCGGACATGCAGCACACCCTGCGCACCACAGCCTCGTACTTCGCGGTCGCCGGCATCATCATCGTCCTCATCGGGGGCTGGACCGGGCGCGTCCTCGTGCGCCGCGCCCTCCTCCCCCTGCGTTCCATCGAATCCACCGCCGGAAAGATCGCCGCCGGCGACCTGACCAAGCGCGTCACCCCGCACCCTCCCACCACCGAGGTCGGCTCCCTCTCGCTCTCCCTCAACGCCATGCTCACCCAGGTCGAGCAATCCTTCGAAGCCCGGCAGGCCTCGGAACAAAAGATCAAGCGATTCGTCTCCGACGCCTCCCACGAGCTGCGCACCCCCCTCGCGGCCATCTCCGGCTACTGCGAGCTCTACGCCATGGGCGGCGTGCCCGCCGAGCGCATCGAGGAAGTCATGGGGCGCATCGCCTCCGAATCCTCGCGCATGGCCACCCTCGTCGAAGACCTCCTCACCCTCGCCCGCCTCGATGAAGGCCGCCCCCTCGAGATCACCGACATCGACCTCGTCAAGCTCGCAGACAACACCGTCTTCGACCTCCAAGCCCTCGACCCCACGCGCACGGTCGGACTCACCGGCATCAACAGCCGCACACCTCCGATGACCCTCATCGTCCCCGGCGACCGCGACCGCCTCTCGCAGGTCTTCACCAACCTCATCGGCAACATCGTGCGCTACACCCCCGAAGGCTCCCCCGTCGAGATCGCGCTCGGACGCAGCGGCGACACCGCCATCGTCGAACTGCGCGACCACGGCCCCGGCATCGACGAAACTGACCGCGGACGCGTCTTCGAACGCTTCTACCGCGCGGACACGTCGCGCAACCGCAAGTCCGGCGGCTCCGGCCTCGGCCTCGCGATCGTCTCCGGCATCCTCGCAGCTCACAAGGGCAACGCATCGCTCACCAAAACAAAAGGCGGCGGCCTCACCGTTCGCATCGAACTCCCCACAGCGTGAAAGACGTAACTCACCGGTCAGCACACACCGCTTTTTCGCTCAGTTTTCGCCATTTCCCACCTGACAGTTTCACGGAATCCATCAGGATTTTCCCCGATTTTTTACCAACGAACGTGACCTTCGCTCAAAAGCGCACTAGCATGGCTCGGGTATTCCTCAGCAAGGAGAGTGGCCCATGGGTGCTCAAGCACCTCAGTGGCTGCTGACGTCTTTCGTTGACGCCATGCAGCAAATCGGAGCAACCGCGACCCGGTCAGACCTCGAAACCGAGAGCATCGACCTCGCGGAGCGCTGGAGCGCGCCCGAACGCCAGATGCACAACGTGCGTCGGCTCATGAACACGCTCACCCACATCGATGAAATCTCGTCGTCCGCGCACGATCCCGACATCCTGCGCGTCGCCGCGTGGTACCACGGCGCCTTCCTCAACAAGGCGCTCGAGATCAAGCTCGGCGGATTCCAGGCGAACTTCGCCTCCACCCGATGCATCGACCACGCGCACAACCGCCTCACCAACCTCGGCGTTCCCGAGGAGGTCGTCGCCCGCATCGACGAACTCATTGCCTTCCTGACGCGCCACCGTGCGCCCCGCACCGACTTCGACGCGCAGGTGCTCGTCGACGCGGACCTGGCGGGCCTGGCCTGCAGCCCGCAGGACTACAAGAAGCTTCGCACGTCGCTGCGCGCCGAACTCAGCGAGCTCGACGACCTACAGTTCACCAAGGCTCGTATGGCACTCGTCAAGAAGCTCCTGAGCTACGAGACGATCTACCAGTCCCCCCTCGGCTCCGCGTGGGAGGACACCGCCCGCGCAAACCTTGAGGTCGAGCTCACCCGCCTCGAGCGAGAGAAGGCCCAGCTGTGCCAGGCCGCCCAGGCCGAGGACACGGACGACAACGAGGATGCAGACGACACCGACGAGGTCGTGGAGGACTCCACGACCACGACCGGCACGCTGATCATCAAGCGCCGCTCGATCAAGAAGCGCATCCCCGTCGCCTCTGTGGAGGACGAGGCCACGTCCACCGGCATCCTGCCTCGCAAGATCGAGGAAGATACCGAGTCGGACGAGGACGAGGAGGCGACGTCCTCCCTCGAGTCCGCCGTCGAATCCCTGGACCTTCCCACGTCCGACTGACGAGGCCGCGGCTGATTTTGCCTGCTCGGGCTGCTCAGTGCGCCCACGGGCGGCGGCCCAGCGTGATCTCGCATGTTGCTCGTGGCTCCACGGGTTTTCCAGGCGCCCTCCACACCTGTGGAGCCTGGCCGCTGTGTGTGCCGGTGGGCGGCGGCCGCCCGCCGACGATCGTCACACGCGAGCCTGCGGCTCGGAGTGGTCGATCTCGAGGCCCGCCCCTGGCCCTGCCGCCACCCACCGGCCACC
>CAKMQM010000046.1:0-3745 GCA_927911615.1 uncultured Xylanimonas sp. | reverse complement strand
CCGCGTCACGTGGGAGTACCCGGCGTTCCTAGACGTCGCACCCGGGGAGACGGGGTTTCTCCCGGTGGCGTGGCCAGCCTCGGGCATGCGCGAGGTGTCGGTGCGTCTGTCGTACGGGACGGGCTGGGCGCCGGCTGGGTTTGAGATCGGTCGCGGGGTCATGCCCGCGCCGTAAGCATCGGACGAGGCCGGGGACAGTGCGCACGAGGAGGTGTGCACGCGAAGGGGGACGGAGCCTGCCAGCTCCGTCCCCCTCTCAGCGTCTCGGCTGAGTCAGCGGAAGGCCGCCCGCCTGCTCGGGATCGTCGGCATGCCGAGCATGACCGAACCGGACCCGCCGCATGACGCGGGTTCTTCGGCGTCCACGAGCTGCAGGACGTCGCCGTCGCGTGCCTGCGGGTCCTGCAGGGCGGTGGCCAGCATCAGCTTGATGCGGTTGAGCTGGTTGACCTCGGAGGCACCCGGGTCGTAGTCGACGGCCACAATGTTGGCCTCGGGGTAGCGGGTGCGCAGCGCGCGGAACATGCCCTTGCCGACGACGTGGTTAGGCAGGCATGCAAACGGCTGGGCGCAGATGATGTTCGGGCATCCGTGTTCGATCATGTCGACCATTTCGGCGGTCAGGTACCAGCCTTCGCCGGCCTGGTTACCCAGGCGCGCAATGTCCTGGGAACGCTCGATCATCTCTTCGATGGGCCGGTGCGCCTCGAACTTGCCATTCGTCGCGGCAAACGCGCGGTGCACGGGCTTCTCGTACTTCTTGAGCGCCCACAAAACGATCGGCATGATGTAGCGCTGCTTGCCCTCGATGCCCAGGTTCTCCTTGTCCCACGCGGCGGTGGCGACGGAGTTGTGGAAGAACTGCATGAGGCCGGGCAGTTCGGCCTCGCAGCCCTCCGCCTCGATGACGTCGACGGCATGGTTGTTGGCGTCGGGGTGGAACTTCACGAGGATCTCGCCGACGAGGCCGACGCGCGGCTTGCGGGGAATGTCGCGCAGGGGCAGGGCGTCGAAGGCGCGCACGCACTCGCGGATGATCTTTCCGTAGGAGACGCGTCCGCCCAGGGCCGTCACGCGTCCCGAGGTGATCCACTCCTGGACGTAGCCGTCCCACGTGCGGTACAGGTCCATCGCGGAGCCGGGGGTGGCCTCGTAGGGGCGCACGCGCAGCAGCATCGACTGGATGGCGTCGCCGATGACGAAGGCCTGGATGGCCTTGTGGATATGCGGGATGCCGAGGTGGAAGCCGGGGTTATCCTCGATGCCTTGGACGGACAGGGCGATGACGGGGACCTGCGGGTATCCGGCATCGCGCAGGCCCTTGCGCAGCAGGGCCGCGTAGTTGCTGGCGCGGCACATGCCGCCGGTCTGCGTGATGCCGACGGCGGTACGGTCGGGGTCGGCGCGCCCGGAGATGAACTCGTCGAGGAGCTGGCCAATGACGACAATCGCCGGGTAGCACGAGTCGTTGTTGACGTATTTCAGGCCAACCTCCATGGAGGTGCGGCTCGTGTGCTCAAGCACGCGCACCTTCAGGCCCGCGCTCGCGAACAGCGGGGTGAGGAAGCGGAAGTGGATCGGGGACATTTGGGGGGCGAGGATCTCGTATCCGGCCTCGCGCATTTCCTCGGTGAAGACGGCGCGGGGCTGGATGTGCCCGGCCGCCTCCTCGCGGGCGGCATCCCCGGAGGGTCGCGCAGGGTGGCGGTGTCGACGGAACCCGACACCAGGCCCACGGACGAGGCGGGGGCCAGTTCCGCTCCATCCGCGCCGTTGTCGCCGTCCCCGGCCCCGGCCTCGTCGATCGCGGAGGCGAGGGAGGCGCGCTCGGTGATCGCCGCGTCGAGGGAGCGCAGGCGGATCTTGGCGGCGCCCAGGTTGGAGACCTCGTCGATCTTGAGGACGGTGTGCACGTCGCCGCGGCCCTCGAGGATCTCCTGGACCTGGTCGGCGGTGATCGCGTCGACGCCGCAGCCGAAGGAGTTGAGCTGGACCATCTCGAGGTCGGGCTCGTCGCCGACGCGGGCGGCGGCCTCGTAGAGGCGCGAGTGGTAGGACCACTGGTCGAGGACGCGCAGGGGGCGCTCGAGGCGCGCGTCCACGATGGAGTCCTCGGTGAGGACGGCCATGCCCAGGCCCACGATGACCTCGGGGATGCCGTGGTTGATCTCGGGGTCGAGGTGGTAGGGGCGGCCCGCGAGCACGATGCCGCGCACGCCGTGCTCACGCATCCATTCGATGGTTTCGACGCCCTTCGCGCGGATTTCGGCCTTGACGGCGGCGTCTTCCTCCCAGGCCTTGTCCAGGGCTGCCTTCATCTCCTCGACGGGGATGTCGTAGCCGTACTCCTTGAAGGTCTTGGACAGGTGGGCGGGCAGGTATTCGCGGTTGCCGAAGTTGACGAAGGGGCTGATGAACTGGGTGCCCGGCTCCAAGAGGCGCTCCATGTTGTTGCGGATGACCTCGGGGTAGGTCGCCACGATGGGGCAGTTGAAGGAGTTTTCGGACTCGGTGAGCTTCTGCTCGAAGTCGACGCAGGGGTAGAAGATCGTCGTGATGCCCTTGTCCAGCAGGGACTCGATATGTCCGTGGACCAGCTTGGCCGGGTAGCACACGTTCTCCGAGGGGATGGACTCCATGCCGGTCTCGAAGAGGTCGTGGTTGGAGCGGCCCGAGATCATGACGCGGAAACCGAGCTCGGTGAGCATCGTGAACCAGAACGGGTAGTTCTCGTACATGCCGAGCACGCGCGGGATGCCGATGTCGCCGCGGAACGCCTTTTTCTCGGTGAGGCGGCGGTATCCGAAGATCCGCTTGTACTTCCAGTCGTAGAGGTTGGGCAGGTCGGACTTCTTGGGCACGCGCTCCAGGGATGCGCCGCGCTCGCAGCGGTTGCCCGACACGTGGCGCTCGCCGTTGGAGAACGTCGAGATGGTCATCTGACAGTGGTTTTGGCACAGGCGGCAGGTCTTGCGCGTCGTGTCAACACCGAAGCCTTCCAGGGCCTCGATCGTGGCCAGGGACGAGGTCCCCTCCCCCGTGTCGTGCATGCGCGCGGTCAGGGCGGCGCCGTACGCGCCCATGAGGCCGGCGATGTCGGGGCGCACAACCTCGCGGCCGGTGAGCAGTTCGAAGGCGCGCAGCACGGAGTCGTTGAGGAATGTGCCGCCCTGGACGACGACGCGCTCACCCAGGTCCGAGGGCTCCTTGAGCTTGATGACCTTGTAGAGGGCGTTACGCACGACGGAGTAGGACAGGCCGGCGCTGATGTCGCGCACGTCCGCGCCTTCCTTCTGCGCCTGCTTGACGGAGGAGTTCATGAACACCGTGCATCGGGTGCCCAGGTCCACGGGGGACTCGGACTCCATGGCCATGCGCGCGAAGGAGCGCACGTCGGTGCCCATCGTCTGCGCGAAGGTCTGCAGGAAGGAGCCGCAGCCCGAGGAGCAGGCCTCGTTGACGGAAATGGAGTCCACAGCGTGGTCGCGGATGCGCAGGTACTTCATGTCCTGGCCGCCAATGTCGATGACGGAGGTGACGCCGGGGCAGATGAACTCGGCGGCGCGGTAGTGCGCCATCGTCTCGATCTCGCCTTCGTCCATGGTGAGGGCGGACTTGACGAGGCCCTCGCCGTAGCCGGTCGCACACGAGCGGCCGATCTCGCACCCCTGCGGCAGAGCCGAGCGGACCGCGCGCACGATGTCGACGGCCGCGGCCACGGGGTCGCCCTCGTTGGAGGCGTAGT
>CAKMQM010000045.1:0-8247 GCA_927911615.1 uncultured Xylanimonas sp. | reverse complement strand
CACCTCCATCCCACCCAGTCAACCCTCGGCCTCGCCGCGCGACCTTGGTCTCATAGTCGTATTTGGCCCGCTTTACTCCCATGGCAAGAAGCCCGCCCCTCCCGATCACGCGGTACATCTTCTGCCACTCTCTCACAGTCTCGGCACACACACCAAGCCTCCTGGCGGTCAAACCATAGCCACACCCCCTCTCAAACATCTCCACCGCCTGCTCCCGAAGCAAACGATCATGCCTCAACCCCAGAACCACAGACACGAAAAGCCTCCCATTCCCTGGACTTCAATTTCGATGTCCAAGAAACGGGAGGCAGTTCACTTACGGACGAGGCCGGGGCCCCAAGCAGTCACGAACCGGATTACTCGCGGAAGTTCATGCCAAAGTCGATGGCGCCCAGCGCGTCGAGGAAGTCCTCGGACACGGAGCCGTCACCGAAGTCGGCCTCGGAGTAGTTCGAGTTCGCCATGGCCTCAGCCGTCGGCTCGACGATGACGTCGTTGTAGCGCGACAGGCCGGTGCCAGCCGGGATGAGCTTACCGAGGATGACGTTCTCCTTGAGGCCCACCAGGGAGTCCGACTTGCCGTTCATGGCGGCCTCGGTCAGAACCTTGGTGGTCTCCTGGAAGGACGCGGCACTCAGCCACGAATCCGTGGCCAGCGACGCCTTCGTGATGCCCATCAGCATCTGGCGACCGGAGGCGGGCTGACCGCCCTCGGCTGCGACGCGACGGTTCTGCGTCAGGTACGCCATGCGGTCGACGAGCTCGCCGGGCATGAACGTCGTGTCGCCGGGCTCCAGGATGGTGACGCGGCGCAGCATCTGACGGACGATGACCTCGATGTGCTTGGCGTGAATACCCACGCCCTGGTCGCGGTACACCTTCTGGACCTCGTCCACGAGCATCTTCTGGGACACGTTGCGGCCCATGATGCGCAGGATTTCCTTGGGGTCCAGCTGGCCCTCGGTCAGCGGGGTGCCGGCCTCGACGTGCTGGCCCTCGGAGACGAGGAGCTTCTGGCGACGGGAGACCTCGATGACCAGGTCTTCCTTACCGTCGTCACGGGTGATGACGACCTTACGAGCGCTCGGGTCTTCGTCGTCGATGTGGACGCGGCCGGCGGCCTCGTTCATCTTCGCCTCGACCTTCGGGCTGCGGGCCTCGAAGAGTTCCTGGACACGGGGCAGACCCTGCGTAATATCCGCAGCGGAGGCGGCGCCACCGGTGTGGAACGTACGCATCGTCAGCTGCGTGCCGGGCTCACCAATCGACTGGGCGGCGATAATGCCGACGGCCTCGCCGATGTCGACCTGCTTGCCGGTGGCCAGCGAGCGGCCGTAGCAGGCCGCACAGGTACCGACCTGCGACTCACAGGTGAGGACGGAACGGCAGACGATCTGCGCAACGCCGGCTGCGACGAGCTCGGCGAGCTGGTCGTCACCCAGGTCGGTGCCGCGGCATGACGACCTCTCCGGCCTCGTTCACCGCGTCACGGGCGAGGTTACGGGCGTAGGCGGTCGTCTCGATGGTCTCGGACGCCTCCCACTCACCGAACTCGTTCTTGTGAGCGATGTCGATCTTCAGGCCGGCGCGGGTGCCGCAGTCGGCCTCGCGGACGATAACGTCCTGCGAGACGTCGACCAGACGACGGGTCAGGTAGCCCGACTCGGCGGTAC
The DNA here is from genome assembly GCA_927911615.1 of uncultured Xylanimonas sp. GTDB lineage: Bacteria > Actinomycetota > Actinomycetes > Actinomycetales > Actinomycetaceae > Pauljensenia. Next base: position 6,574 of record CAKMQM010000045.1, on the reverse strand, counting down.
GCAGAGCCGTATCGACCAGGCCCTTACGGGCGCCGTGCGTGGCGATGAAGTACTCGAGAACCGTCAGGCCCTCGCGGTAGTTCGCCTTAATGGGCTGCTCGATCAGCTTCTGCTTCGGGTCGGACACGAGGCCACGCATACCGGCGATCTGCTGAACCTGCGACCAGTTACCACGAGCGCCGGAGTTCACCATGCGGTACACGGTGTTGCGCTCGTCGAAGTTCGCGCGCATGTCGTCGGCGACCTCTTCGGTGCACTGCAGCCACAGCTTCACGAGCTCCTCGTAACGGGTCTCCTCGAGGATGATACCCGTCTCGAACTGCTCGACGATCTCGGCGGCCTTGGCCTCGTAGCGAGCCAGGATCTCGCGCTTACGCGGCGAGGCCTGAATATCGGAGAACGCAATCGTGATGCCCGACCAGGTCGACCAGTGGAAGCCGGCCGACTTCAGCGCGTCGAGGCAGTCCGCCACGAGCACGTTCGGGTAACGCTGGGTCAGCGTGTTCACGATGTTGCCGAGCTGCTTCTTGCCGACGACCTCGTTGACGAACGGGTAGTCGGTGGGCAGCTGCTCGTTGAAGATCGCGCGGCCGAGGCTGGTCTCGAGGATCAGCTCGTCGCCGGGCTCCCAGCCCTCGGGGGCTTCCCAGCCCTCGGGCGGCACGGTGCCGTCGGCGAAGCGGATGCGCGCGGTCGCGTTCAGGTGCAGGTTGCCGGCGTCGTACGCCATCTGGGCTTCTGCCTGGCTGGAGAAGTACGGAATCACGGGGTTTCCGTCTTCGTCCTTCTCGACGGGCACCGACGGGTCGGGCGTCGAGGTCAGGTGGAACAGACCGATGATCATGTCCTGCGACGGCATGGCCACGGGGCGGCCGTCGGAGGGCTTGAGGATGTTGTTCGTCGACAGCATGAGGATGCGGGCCTCGGCCTGCGCCTCAGCGCCCAGCGGCAGGTGGACTGCCATCTGGTCACCGTCGAAGTCGGCGTTGAACGCGCCACAGGCGAGGGGGTGCAGCTGGATAGCCTTACCCTCGATCAGCTGGGGCTCGAACGCCTGGATGCCGAGGCGGTGCAGCGTAGGTGCACGGTTCAGCAGCACGGGGTGCTCGCGGATGACGTCGTCGAGGACGTCCCACACCTCGGGGCGCTGACGCTCAACCTTGCGCTTGGCGGCCTTGACGTTCTGCGCGTAGTTCTTCTCAACCAGGCGCTTCATGACGAAGGGCTTGAACAGCTCCAGGGCCATCTGCTTGGGCAGACCACACTGGTGCAGCTGCAGCTGCGGGCCGACGACGATAACGGAACGACCCGAGTAGTCGACGCGCTTACCGAGCAGGTTCTGACGGAAACGACCCTGCTTACCCTTGAGCATGTCCGAGATCGACTTCAGCGGACGGTTGCCCGGGCCCGCGACGGGGCGGCCACGGCGGCCGTTGTCGAAGAGGGCGTCAACGGACTCCTGAAGCATGCGCTTCTCGTTGTTGACGATGATCTCGGGGGCACCCAGCTCGAGCAGACGCTTGAGTCGGGTGTTGCGGTTGATGACGCGACGGTACAGGTCGTTGAGGTCGGAGGTCGCGAAGCGGCCGCCGTCCAGCTGAACCATCGGGCGCAGGTCCGGCGGGATCACGGGGATCTTGGTGAGGACCATCGAGGCCGGCGAGTTGCCGGTCGCGACGAAGGCGTTGATGACCTTCAGGCGCTTGATGGCGCGGGCCTTGCGCGGGCCGGAGTCAGAGGCGATGGTCTGACGCAGCGCGGCGACCTCGCCCTCCAGGTCGAAGGTCTCCAGGCGCTTCTGGATGGCGGCAGCGCCCATGTCACCCTTGAAGTAGGTGCCGTAGCGGGCAACCATCGCACGGTAGAGGCGCTCGTCGCCCTCGAGGTCGCCGACCTTGAGGTCCTTGAAGCGCTCCCACACGGCCTCGAGGCCTTCGATGTCGCCGTCGAAGCGGCGGCGGATCTTGGCCATCTCGCGTTCGCCCTGCTTGCGAGCGCGCTCGCGCTCGGCCTGCGAGGCGCCGTCCTTTTCCAGGGCGGCCATGTCGGACTCGAGCTGCTCCGCGAAGTCGTTGATCGTCGCGTCGCGGTTGTTCTCCATCTGCTTCTTCTGCACCTCGAGTTCGGCGCGCAGTTCAGCCAGATCCTCGTGGCGACCCTTTTCGTCGACCTCGGTGATCATGTAGGCAGCGAAGTAGATAACCTTCTCGAGGTCCTTGGGCGCGAGGTTGAGCACGTAGCCCAGGCGCGAGGGAACACCCTTGAAGTACCAGATGTGCGTGACGGGGGCAGCCAGGTCGATGTGACCCATGCGCTCACGGCGAACGCGCGAGCGAGTGACCTCGACACCGCACTTTTCGCAGACGATGCCCTTGTAGCGCACGCGCTTGTACTTGCCACACGCGCACTCCCAGTCGCGGGTGGGGCCGAAGATCTGCTCACCGAACAGACCGTCGCGCTCGGGCTTGAGCGTACGGTAGTTGATGGTCTCCGGCTTCTTAACCTCACCGTGGCTCCAGACGGCGATATCGTCGCCGGTGGCCAGGGTGATCTTCAGGCTGTCGAACGTTTTGGCGTCCAGCAAAGTTATCTCTCCCTATCAGATCGCATCGATGGTCGCCGCAGCGTTCGGACGGGCTTCAAGAGTGATGCCCAGATCCTCACGCGCATTGAAGTCTTCGTCCTGCTCACGCAGGTCAATGACGTTGCCGGCCGCGTCGAGAGCTTCGACGTTCAGGCACAGCGAGCGCATTTCCTGGATGAGGACTCGGAAGGACTCGGGGATGCCGGGCTCGGGGATGTCCTCGCCCTTAACGATGGCCTCGTACACCTTGACGCGGCCGGTGGTGTCGTCCGACTTGATGGTCAGCAGCTCCTGGAGGGCGTAGGCGGCGCCGTAAGCTTCCAGGGCCCACACCTCCATCTCGCCGAAGCGCTGGCCGCCGAACTGGGCCTTACCGCCCAGCGGCTGCTGCGTGATCATCGAGTACGGGCCCGTAGAGCGGGCGTGGATCTTGTCGTCGACCAGGTGGTGGAGCTTGAGCATGTAGGTGTAGCCCACCGAGATCGGGTACGGGAACGGCTCGCCGGAGCGGCCGTCGAACAGGCGTGCCTTGCCCTCGTAGTTGGTGAGGACGTCGCCGTCGCGGTTCGGGTTCACGTTGCGCAGCAGGCCCGCGAGCTCGTCGCTCGAGGCCGTCGAACACGGGGGTAGCAACGGGCGTGCCGGGCTCGGTCTTGATGCCGTCGGTGGGCAGGTGCGCCGCCCACTCTTCGCCGGCCTCGACAGCGGCCGAGGCATCCCAGCCCTGGTGGGCGAGCCACCCGAGGTGGTACTCGAGCACCTGACCGACGTTCATTCGGCCGGGGACACCCAGCGGGTTGAGGATGATGTCGACGGGCGTGCCGTCGGCGAGGAAGGGCATGTCCTCGACCGGGAGGATCTTGGACACGACGCCCTTGTTGCCGTGGCGGCCAGCCATCTTGTCGCCGATCGTGATCTTGCGTCGCTGGGCGACGTAGACGCGCACGGTCTGGCGGACGCCGGGGTTGAGGTCGTCTTCGTCGTCGTTGAATTCGCGGACGCCGATGACGATGCCCTCTTCGCCGTGGGGGACGCGCAGGGAGGTGTCGCGCACCTCGCGAGCCTTCTCACCGAAGATGGCGCGCAGGAGGCGCTCCTCGGAGGTCAGCTCGGTCTCGCCCTTCGGGGTGACCTTACCGACGAGGATGTCGCCGGCGGTGACCTCGGCGCCGATGCGGATGATGCCGCGCTCGTCCAGGTCAGCGAGGGATTCCTCGGAGACGTTGGGGATGTCGCGGGTGATCTCTTCCTCACCGAGCTTGGTCTCGCGGGCGTCGACCTCGTATTCCTCGATGTGGATCGAGGTGAGGATGTCCTCTTCCACGACGCGACGGCTCAGGATGATGGCGTCCTCGTAGTTGAGGCCTTCCCACGACATGTAGGCGACGAGGAGGTTCTTGCCGAGCGCGACCTCACCGTTGGAGGTGGCGGGGCCGTCGGCCAGGACGTCGCCGACCTCGACGCGGTCGCCCTCGTCCACGATAACGCGCTGGTTGGTGCAGTTACCGGGGTTGGAGCGCTCGAACTTCTCGAGGCGGTAGGAGTCGCGGCCGCCCTCGTCCGTGGAGACGACGATCAGGTCCGCGGAGACCTCGGAGACGACGCCGGAGTGCGCGGCGAGGATCATTTCGCCGGAGTCGTGCGCGGCGCGCATCTCCATGCCGGTGCCGACCAGCGGGGCTTCCGTGGTGAGCAGCGGCACGGCCTGCCGCTGCATGTTCGCGCCCATGAGGGCTCGGTTAGCGTCGTCGTGCTCGAGGAAGGGAATGAACGCCGCGGCGACGGACACCATCTGACGTGCGGAGACGTCCATGTAGTCCACGCGATCGCGGGCGATCAGGGTCGGGTCGTCGCCGGCAACACGGCACAGGACGTCGTGCTCGGCGAAGGAACCGTCGGCCTCGAGGGGCGACGAGGCCTGGGCGATGTAGTGGCCCTTCTCGTCGTCCGCGGTGAGGTAGCGGATTTCGTCGGTGACCTTGCCGTCCTTGACGACGCGGTAGGGCGTCTCAATGAAGCCGAAGGGGTTGATGCGCGCGAAGGTCGCGAGCGAGCCGATGAGGCCGATGTTCGGGCCTTCAGGGGACTCGATCGGGCACATACGACCGTAGTGCGAGGGGTGGACGTCTCGAACTTCCATGCCCGCGCGGTCACGCGACAGACCACCGGGGCCCAGGGCCGACAGGCGGCGCTTGTGGGTCAGGCCGGCGAGCGGGTTGTTCTGGTCCATGAACTGCGAGAGCTGGGAGGTTCCGAAGAACTCCTTGATCGCGGCCACGACGGGGCGGATGTTGATCAGCGTCTGGGGCGTGATCGAGTCCGTCTCCTGGGTGGTCATGCGCTCGCGCACGGTGCGCTCCATGCGGGCGAGGCCGGTGCGGACCTGGCCCTGGATGAGCTCACCAACGGCGCGGATGCGACGGTTGGCGAAGTTGTCGATGTCGTCGACCTCAACGCGGACCTCGACGGGCTCGCCATTGCGGGTGCCGGCGAAGGTCTTGTCGCCCTGGTGCAGGGCGAGGAGGTACTTGACAGTCGCGACGATGTCCTCGAGGGACAGGGTCGAGGCCTTGGGGTCGGCTTCGATGGCCAGCTTCTTGTTGATCTTGTAGCGACCGACCTTGGCGAGGTCGTAGCGACGAGAGTCGAAGTAGAAGTTGTTGAGCAGTGTCTGGGCGGCGTCGACGTTCGCGGGCTCGCCGGGGCGCAGCTTGCGGTAGATGTCGAGCAGCGCCTCTTCCTGCGTGGCGACCGTGTCCTTCTCGAGGGTCTCGAGGAGGACGGGGTAGTCGGCGAAGGTGTCGCGAATCTCGGATTCGGTCATGCCGATGGCCTTGAGGAAGTGGGTCACCGACTGCTTACGCTTGCGGTCGATGCGCACGCCGACGGTGTCGCGCTTGTCGATCTCGAACTCGAGCCATGCGCCACGGGAGGGGATGATCCTCGCACCGAAGGTCTCCTTGTCCGACGAGCGGTCCGAGAGCTTCTCGAAGTACACGCCGGGGGAACGCACGAGCTGGGAGACGACGACACGCTCGGTGCCGTTGATAATGAAGGTACCGCGGGGGGTCATGAGCGGGAAGTCGCCCATGAACACGGTCTGGGACTTGATTTCGCCGGTCTCGTAGTTCATGAACTCGGCGGTCACGTACATCGGTGCGGAGTACGTGTAGTCCTTCGCCTTGGCTTCCTCCATGGAGTACTTGGGGGATTCGAGGCGGTGGTCGTGGAACGACAGGCTCATGGTGCCTGCGACGTCCTCGATGGGGGAAATCTCGTGGAAGATTTCTTCGAGGCCGGAGACGTCGGGAACGTCATTACGGCCAGATGCCTGAGCGGCTTCGACGCGGGCCTTCCACGCGTCGTTGCCCAGCAGCCAGTCGAAGCTTTCGACCTGCAGGCCCAGCAGATTGGGGGCCTGGAGGGGTTCACGAAGCTTGGCGAACGAGATGCGGTGCTTGGGCTGTTTGGCGGTGCTGTTGGCAGCCAAAGGGGATCCTTCCCTGCATGATCGGTGCGCACGCTGCCTTATCACCCATTATCTGACGCGTCCTGGTCCGTCAAGCGCCTGTTACGACGGCTGGATACGGGTCACCTCGGGCATGATAAGGCGCAAATACTCAGGTTACCGTGAGTCGCATCGCGAGTCAAGGCAGCGTGTGATATGTGCAGGGTTTCACGGGAACGAGGCCGTGGCCAGCTGGTTCGTCAGGCGCGATGCTGGCGGAACCCGGGCTTGGGTGGTGGTGCCCCAAGTCGGGCTTGAACCGACGACCCACGGATTATGAGTCCGCTGCTCTGACCGACTGAGCTATTGGGGCGGTGCCATCCTATCGGAGGAACGCGGACCTCTTCCACTGACACCTCACTGTGATCCGTCAATCACGCTGCAGCGACATAGGACCTTGGCCATGCCTATGGTGACTTTACAAGGTCGCAGCCAATCAATTTAAGGAGATGGCATGAACGTCGCAGAACAGATCGTGAACC
>CAKMQM010000044.1:0-11562 GCA_927911615.1 uncultured Xylanimonas sp. | reverse complement strand
AACTGACAGTTATAGCACTAGAATTCACTCATGAGCCAAGAAGTCAGGGGCAACGACGCCCCCTTCATCCTCAACGCCGTTGAACGGGCGATCATTCGCGTGCCGCGATCCAGCCACCACGCCTCACAAAGATACCGACGGCCGTGAAAATCGCGGGCAGGACATACCTTGATCGGTCTCTCTTGACAGACATAGACATGAGTCAGCTACCGCAGGTCGTGCTAGCCGCACGCCTCTACCACCTCGCGCACACACACCAAACTCTCATCGCTACCGGACAATGTGCGCTATGGGCGCACGGCTATGGAAGTGATCCCGCGCTTCCACCTATCACGGTTGCCACTTCGTCCGCTATCCGCCCCATCGTCCTGCCCGCCATAACAATCGGTACTCGCACCTTTGCTCCCATGAAGGTCACGCCCAGGCACGTACGTCACCTCCCTGCTATCAGTGACACACGCGGGCTCCTCATCGAGAACCTCGAATCTGCGCAGATTACTGCTGCCCGCACATCATCCAACCGACGTGCTGCTTTCACGCAGATGTGCATGAACGCCCACGCCTACACGCACTTCGACAACTTCCACATGAAAGCGTCACGCAACAACGAGGAGTCGTGGAAGTTCTTCCTTGAGCGCGAGCTGAAACAGCTGGGCAATCGGGCAAGAGGACGCTCTCAAGCACAGTGGATCATCACTCACGCAGATGCCGGCTGTGCCTCCCCCGGAGAAGCGCGCGTGCTGTACGAGCTGTGTGCCGCGGGCCTGGCAGGCATGCTCACACAGGTCGAGGTGCACACGCGGGGTCGTCGCTATTTCATCGATTGCGCGTTCACGGCCGAAAAAGTCGGCATCGAGTTCGACGGACGAGCCAAATACGGGGACGACGCCCGCAGCATCCACTCCTCGCTCGCCCGCGAGCGCGAGCGCCAACGCCACCTTGAGGCTGAGGGCTGGCACATCATCCGCGTCGGCTGGCACGATCTGGACCATCCGGACGAGCTCATTGCGCAGGTCCGCGCAGCGCTCGCCGCACGCCTCGGATGAGTCCACGACACCCGGCGAACGCCGTTAGCGGCTGTCTCCACTGCGCCAACGAAGGCCCACCAGGCCACGCAAGTGGGGGTTTGGCAGCACTAGAAGCCCCGCCACGGCGTGTCGCCGGCGTGTCGGCCTCCTAATGCTGCAATTCCCCCTTGCAGCCCATATCCAGGCCGTTGAAATGAGCTGCAACCGCGCACCCCAGCCCACTCCTCGTCCGTCGCGCACGAAGCAAACGCCCACACGCCTGCCCCACCCCACCTGGCCCTACACTGGTGGCATGCACGATCCCTCCCTGTCCACTGCGCAGCATCGCGAGCTGATCGAGGCGTTGGCGCTCAGCCACGTCCTCCCCCATGACACGCTTCCCATCGAGGAGTGTCTCGGGCGACGCCTGGCGGTCGACGTCTTTTCTCTGATTCCCCTGCCGCCCTTTACGAACTCCGCGATGGACGGGTTTTCGGTGCGCCGCGAGGACCTGGAGGGCGAGGGCCCGTGGACTCTGCCCGTTGCGGGCGATATTCCGGCGGGTGACACCCGCGAGAACCACCTCGAGAAGGGGCAGGCCTGGCGCATCATGACGGGCGCGCCGATCCCCGAGGGCGCGGACACCGTCGTGAAGGTCGAGCACACAGACCACGCGGCGGGCGTCGCCCAGGCGCCCGACAGCGTCGAGATCCGCGTTGCCCCGAAGCTGGGCGCGAATGTGCGCGTCGCGGGCGAGGCCCTCGAGGCCGGCTCCCCGGTCCTGGCCGCCGGTAAGATCCTGGACGGGACGGCCCTGTCGGCCGCTGCCTCGGTCGGTCACGGCACCCTCACGGTTCTGCCCCGCCCGCGCGTCATCGTCGTCTCGACGGGCACGGAGCTCAAGCGCGCCGGCGAGGCCCTCGAACGCGGGCAGATCCCAGATTCGAACGGCATCCTGCTGCGTGGCCTCGTCGAGGAGGCGGGAGGGCGCGTCGTGGCCCACCTGCGCACGGGAGACACGCCAGAAGAGCTGCGCCGAGCCCTCGATGAGGCCCCGGAGGCCGACCTGGTCATCACGGCCGGCGGCATCTCGGCGGGCGCCTTCGAGGTCGTGCGCCTGACGCTTGGCACGGACGCGGGCTTCCACCACGTCGCGCAGCAGCCCGGCGGCCCGCAGGGCGTCGGCTCGACGCAGGTGGGCGCGGACGGCCGCGAGACGCCGGTGATCTGCCTGCCCGGCAACCCGGTCTCGGTCTTTACGACGTTCCACATGTACGTCGCAGGCGCGCTGGCGGTCATGTCCGGCCTCGTCGCACCCGAGCACGGTGGAACGGTCCCGAGCGGCGCCATCGCCCGCGCGCGCGTGGGCTGGGACTGCCCGTCCGGAAAGACGCAGTTCATCCCGCTTCGTTTCGTCTCCGGAGAGGGGGACGAGGCCGGGGCCCGCTGGGTGGAACCGGTGCATCCCCTGGGGTCGAAGTCGCACCTGGTGGCCTCGCTCGCGAACGCGGAGGCGATCGGCGTGGTTGCGCCGGACGTCGAGGCGGTCGAGGCCGGCCAGGAGCTGGCGGTCGTCCCACTCGTGGGCTGATCTGCGTCAGAGAGAATTAAGGAGAGGAAACCCATGAAATTTACGCATCTCAACGAGGACGGCGCCGCCTACATGGTGGACGTGACCGCAAAGAATCCGACGGTGCGCCAGGCGAGCGCCGTGTGCCGCGTGGATTGCTCACCCGAGGTCATGCAGGCCCTGCGTGACGGCACCGTCCCGAAGGGCGACGTCCTGGCGGTGGCGCGCGTGGCCGGCATTTCGGCGGCGAAGCGCGTCCCCGAGCTGCTGCCCCTCGCGCACACGATCGGCGTGCACGGCTGCGCGGTGGATCTAAGTCTGGAGGACGATCACGTGGCGATCCGTGCGACCGTGCGCACGGCGGACCGCACGGGCGTGGAGATGGAGGCGCTGACTTCGGTGACGGTGGCGGCTCTCGCGATCGTCGACATGGTCAAGGGTGTGGACCGCTCCGCCCGCATTCGCGAGGCGAAGATTGTGGCGAAGTCGGGCGGCCGCAGCGGCGACTGGGTGCGCCCGGAGGATCCGCAGGGCTGAGGCCCCACTGTACGAGGAGGCCGCCCGCAGTACATCTGCCAGGCGGCCTTTTCGTTGCAATCTCGTCTTTTATGCGCGCGGGTGGTCGCCGCCCGCGAGCTGGTCAATGATGTGGGCGACGAGGGGTCCGATGACGGCCACCGTATCGGTGACGCCTCCGCGCGAGCCGGGCGCGTTGACGACGAGGGCTCCCTCGGGGGAACGCGCGGTCACGCCGACGAGGCCTCGCGACAGGGCGGCGGACGCGACCTTTTCCTCGCCGCGGCGTCGGATCGCGTCGGCGAGGCCGTCGATGCGGGTGACGAGAAGCGGCGCGGTGGCTTCGGGGGTGACGTCACGGGGAGAGATGCCGGTGCCGCCGGTCGTGAAGACGAAGCGGGCGCCGTCCTCCACGGCAGCAGTGATCGCGGCGCGAATGGCATCGACGTCGTCGGGGACGACGCACACCGAGGCCTCAACGCCGTGGTCGGCGAGGAGGCGCGCGGCGAGGGGACCGGAGAGGTCCTCGGCAAGGCCGGCGGAGCAGCGGTCCGAGACCGTGATGACGCGCGCGGGGATCATGTCAGTGACGAGCGTTGCCGCGGCGGCGGGCGGAGCGGCGCACGCGGATACCGGAGGTGATGGGGTCGACGTCGTTGAACTGGCGCGGGGACAGCTCGTAGTCGACGCGGCGCGCGGGCTCTGGTTCGAAGGCCTGCGGGAGGGGTCGCTGCGGGCGCGCGCTCTGGCGCGAGGTGGCGCGCTGCGGGAACGCGGGCGGCGCGGGCGGAGCGGGGATCGGCTCTTCCACGACCTGCGCGGGCTGTTCGGGCGCGGGAGCCGGGGGCTCGACAACCGGCGCGGGTTCGACAACCGGCGCGGGAGCCGGCGGACGAGGAGCACTATCGCGCAGCGGCTGAGCCACGGGACGGCCGGGCTGAGCGGGCGTGTAGAGGCCTTCGGGCACGGACGCGGAGGGGCGCACGCGAACGGGTCGAATCTGGGGGACCGAACGCGTGATGGGGCCGCGCGTCGTGCTCGGCGAGACCGCCGGCAGGACGGGGGCGGCGCTAGGGTAGGGCGGCTGCGAGACGAGGGCCGCGGGGGCGCCGGGTTCGACCGACTCGCCCACGGGGATGTCGGCGGGGTTGTCGGCATTTCCGGAGACGCGCTCGGAGAAGGGGCGTCCCGCCCGACGAGGCAGGGGCGAGGCCTCAGTGCCACGGTGACTGACCCGACCGTGCTGGGGAGGCACGGGGAAAGCTCCAGAGCGGGGGTTTTCGTCGGAAGGAGCAGGAACGGCAGGAGCGGCCGGCGGCTCGGGGGTAACGAGCTGCGCGGGAACGCCCTCACCGTGGGCGGCTTCCTCACAGGGGGCTTCCTCGTGGACCTGCTCAGGGGCCTCGTCCTCCTCGTAGGGGACAACGATGGGCGCGACCAGGTCGCTGGGCTCGTGAACGGGAGCCTGGACGACGGGCATTTCGTCGGGCGTGCGGCAGCCGAGGAAGAAGGATCGCAGCTGCATGGCGGCCTCTTGGGCGAGGACGCCGCCGATGACCTCGGTCGGGTGGGGCATGCGAGCGTCGCGCAGGACGTCGCGCAGGGATCCGGCGGCGCCGGCCTTGGGGTCCCAGGCGCCGAAGACGACGCGATCAATGCGAGAGGCGAGAATCGCGCCCGCACACATCGTGCAGGGCTCAAGGGTGACGATGAGCGTGCAGCCCGTCAGGCGCCAGGTACCCCTGGCACGGCCGGCCTCGCGCAGGGCGACGATTTCGGCGTGACCCGCGGGGTCATGGTTGGCCTCCCGGCAGTTCCACCCGCGCCCGATGATGCGGCCGTTTTCGTCGACGACGACTGCTCCGACGGGGACGTCCCCGTTTCGCGGGCGCGGTTGGCCAGGAAGAGGGCCTTCCCCATTGCTTCGCGGTACTGCTCATTCACGGTCACCCTCCTAGCTTACCGGCCAAATCACTGTTGGGGTAGTTGGAGTCCACAGTGGCTCATGATGCTCGTGTGACCGATGAGCTTGACACGAGACCCAACGCGCCGCCGATCCAGGCCACCACCGAGCGCGGCGCCAGCACGCACGAGACCCTAGCTTCGCGTTCGACACACTGGATGCGCGCCAGCGGACGAACAAGGTAGCCTATAACCATGCGCCTCCACGTTGCTCATCACCCCCTGATCACCCATAAGCTCACCGTCCTGCGGGATCGCGAAACGCCGTCGGCGACGTTCCGCCAGCTCGTGGACGAACTGGTCACCCTGCTCGCCTACGAGGCGACGCGCGAAGTGGCCGTCACCGAGACCCCCCATCCAGACCCCCCGTCGCCCCCCACCGTCGGCCTGAAGCTCTCCGAGCCTCGCCCGATCGTGGTCCCCGTCCTGCGCGCAGGCCTGGGCATGCTCGAGGGCATGACCCGCATGCTGCCCACCGCCGAGGTCGGCTTCCTGGGCATGCGCCGCGACGACGACACCCTGGAGATCGAGACCTACGCGAACCGCCTGCCGGACGACCTGTCGGGCCGCCAGTGCTTCGTGCTGGACCCGATGCTGGCCACCGGCCACACCATGGTCGCCGCCACCAACTACCTCTTCGAGCGCGGCGCCAAGGATGTCACCTGCGTGTGTATCCTGGCTGCTCCGGAGGGCATCAAGACGCTCGAGGACGCGATCGGTGACCGCGCCGACGTGAACGTCGTCGTCGCCGCCGTCGACGATCACCTCAACGAGAAGTCGTACATCGTCCCCGGCCTGGGTGACGCGGGCGACCGCCTGTACGGCATCATCGACTGACGAGGCACGCAACCCTCGCACATCGCAGCGCCGGGGGATGCGACACAGCTAACGTCACACGAGGGGTGGGCGCGGGATGAAAGTCCCGCGCCCACCCCTCGCATTTACTCAACAACAAAGGCGCAAATTAACCGAGTTGGCTATTTATAGCCCATTTCCCCTGATTACACCGTCGTGTGACCTTAAGCGCTAAGTGTTTCAAAGCCTCGAAAATCCCCTGTGAGCGTTTCATGCTTGTCACATGGCACTGATTCAGACCAATCCCAAGCGCCGCCGCTACGGCGTCGCAGCAATCGCAGGTGTTCTCGGCGGAATCGTCTCCGCCATCGTGAAGTTCGGTTGGGAGGTGCCGCTGCCTCCGCGTACGCCCGAGCGCAACGCCACCAACCCGCCCCAGGAACTGCTCCAGCAGCTGGGCATCCCGGAGAGCGTCACCCACCTGTCCTACACCTTCAACGGTAACGAAGGACTCCCCTGGGTCTCCTTCATCGTCCACTTCGCGTTCTCGATCGCCTTCGCGGTCATCTACTGCGTGCTGGCGGAGCGCTTCCCGCAGATCAAGCTCTGGCAGGGTGCCGCCTTCGGCATCTTCGTCTACGTGGCCTTCCACGTCGTCCTCATGCCGCTGATGGGCACCGTCCCGGCGCCCTGGAACCAGCCTTTCGCGGAACACTTCTCCGAGTTCTTCGGCCACATCATCTGGCTGTGGGTCATCGAAGTCTTCCGCCGCGACATGCGTAACCGCATCACGCACGAGCCGGACGCCGAGTTCCCGCTCGAGTCTCGCACCAACTGATCACCGCTTGCGCGGACAGACGGGTGGGCCCCGGAACCATACGGTTCCGGGGCCCACCCGTTATCTCTGCGAGCCTTTCGGCCCTGCGTTCCGTCAGCCTCGACGCCAGCGCGCCCCAGCCTCGTGGATCAGAACGCCGGGATGACCGAGCCGTCCGACCAGGTCTTCTCGATGTACTGCTTGACCTCATCGGAGTGCAGGAGCTTCTCGAGCTTCGCGATGGCGTCGGCCTTCTTGGAGTCACCCTTCCAGACGAGGACGTTCACGGCCGGGTTGTCCACGGGGGACTCGACGACGAGTGCGTCACCGGAGATGGACTTGCCACCCTCCTGGGCGAAGTTGCCGTTGATGACCGCGTAGTCGAAGTCGTCGAGCGAGCGGACCAGCTGCGGGCCCTCGACCTCGCGGAAGTCAAAGTTCTTCAGCTTGGTGACGGTGTTGATGTTGACGTCGCCGTCGCCCTCGGGGATGGAGACGAGACCCTGCGTGGCCAGGAGCTCGAGCGCGCGGGACTGGTTGGCCGTGTCGGAGATGATGCCGATCGTGCCGCCGTCGGGCAGCTCGTCGAGGGACTTGTGCTTGTTGGAGAACACGCCGAGGGGCTCGAGGTGGATGCCCTCGCCTGCCTCGAAGTCGTAGCCGAACTGCTTCTCCGCGTTCTCCAGGTAGGGAACGGTCTGGTAGAAGTTGGCGTCCAGGTCGCCGTCGTTGAGCGCGGTGTTGGGCTGGACGTAGTCGGTGTACTCAACGATGTTGAGCTTGATGCCCTCGGCCTCGGCCAGGTTGTCGTTGATGTAGGTGAGGATCTTCGCGTGGGGCGAGGGGGTCGCGCCCACGGTCAGGGTGACGACGTCCGAGGAGGAGCCGGAAGCATCCGAGGAGGCGGAGCCGCCGCCGCAGGCCGCCAGGCCCAGGGTGGCAACGGCCGCCAGGCCGATGGCTGCGAGAGAGCGGTGACGCATGATGGTTCTCTTTTCTTCTGTGTACTGGATGGGATGAATGGTCGGGGCCGGGTGGCCTGACCGGGGTCTGTCAGCGCGCGCGGTGGTCGACCAGGCGCGAGAGGATATCGCCGATCAGCTGGATGATCTGCACGATGATGATGATGGCGACGACGGTGGAGATCATGACGTCGGTCTGCCAGCGGTTGTATCCGTAGTTGATGGCCATCTGGCCCAGGCCGCCGCCGCCGACGGCGCCCGCCATCGCGGAGTAGCCGATCAGGGTGATCGCCAGGGTCGTGATGGACTGGATGAGGGCCGGCATGGCCTCGCGAATGAGGATGCCCCAGCGGATCTGACGGTTGGAGGCACCCATCATCTGTGCGGCCTCGATCTTTCCGGGGTCGACGGCCAACAGGTTCGTCTCCACGAGGCGCGCGAAGAAGGGCGCGGAGAGGATGACGAGGGGCACGACCGTGGCCATGGAGCCAGTCGAGCGACCGACGATCGCCTTCGTGACGGGAATCAGCACGATGATGCCGATGATGAAGGGCAGGGAACGCACGATATTCACGACGAAGGACACGGCCTGGTACACGCCCTTGTTCGGGGTGAGGCCGCCCTTGCCGGTCTGGACCAGGACGAGGCCAATGAGCGTGCCAATGATGACCGCGAAGAGGGTGGACAGACCCACCATCTGCAGCGTCTCGAAGATAGCTGGGATGAATTGCTTCCTCAGGGCATCGTTTTCCAGCCACGTCGGGTCACCCTTGCCCGCAGGCAGGAGCGCCAGCGCGTAAGCGGCAGTGTGTGCGGCGGTCATTGGTCCCTCACTTCCGCGTGGACGTTGTTCTTGCGCAGCTGCTCGATGATCTTGTCAGCGTGGTACGCGGGCACGGTCAGGGCCAGGCGCCCCACCTGCACGCTGCCGAGGGACTCGAAGGTTCCCGCGGTCACGTCAGCGCCCATCGACGAGGCCAGGCGCAGGACCGTGCGCCCGTGGGACGCCCGGGTGCGAGGTGAAGACGACGTCGAGGAGGACGGTGCCAGCCGCATTCGGCTCGAAGCGGCTGTCGGCGGATTCCGTCGAAACCGACTCAACGACAGGCATGGGAACCAGTTCGCGGGCCAGCGGAGTCGAAGGATCGGCACGACCTCTTCGAGGGGGCCGGTCTGCAGGACCTGACCGTGGCCGAGGAGGGTCACGGAGTCGCAGATCTCGCGGACGACGGCCATCTCGTGGGTGATGACGACGACGGTGACGCCGGCGACGTCGCGCACGTGGCGCAGCAGGGAGAGGATCTGAGCGGTCGACTCGGTGTCGAGCGCACTGGTCGGCTCGTCGCACAGGAGCACGGGCGGGTTGTCGGCCAGGCGCGGGCGATGCCGACGCGCTGACGCTGGCCACCCGACAGCTGGGACGGGTAGGAGTCGCCGCGGCCTTCGAGGCCCACGAGCGAAAGGAGCTCCTCGACGCGCTCACGGCGCTGCGCACGAGGCACGCCCGCGAGCTTCAGCGGGTAGCCGATGTTGTCGGCGGCGGTGCGAGCGTCCAGGAGGTTCGCGGCCTGGAAGACCATGCCGATACGGCGACGGGCGGCGCGCAGCGCGGAACCCGTCAGGGTCGCCAGGTCGAGGCCGTCGACGACGATGTGGCCCTCGGTGGGCTTCTCCAGGGCCGTCAGACACCGGATGAGGGTGGACTTACCGGCGCCAGAGCGTCCCACGATCCCGTGGATCGAGCCGCGATCGACGTGCAGGTTCACCCCATCGAGCGCGACGACTTGGCCGCCGTTTTTCACGGGGTAGACCTTGGACACCCCGGTGAGGTCAATCATGTGCATCTCCGTTACTGGGCCGCACGGCCCGCAACATCAGCATATGAGGGCCACGCGCGCGAGCGCTCGGAATGCTGTTACAAAACTCCGGATCGTGGCTAAACCCTCACCAAACAGCCCGTATAGTGGCCGGAGTTGTGCGACAAACCCCTATCCGGCACAGGCGACGCCGGCCAGGGCCGCACCCCACAACAGGGCCCACGTACCGAGCGCGAGGGCGAGGCTGCGCCCCCGGAACCCGTCCGCCCACAGGGTCACCGCGTCCACGAGCGCCGTCGAAAACGTCGTGAAGCCCCCCAGGAAGCCGGTCGAGACGATCGGCATGAGACCCGCGGGCACCAGCTGAGTGGCGGCGCCTGCCAGGAAACACCCGATGACGTTGACGACCAGGATGCCGAGCTTCGCCCCCGCCGGGTCGCCCCACGAGTCCAGGGCGCGTTGCACTCCCCGGTCCAGCCAGAAGCGGGCGCACGCGCCTACGCCACCGGCCAGGGCCACGAAGAGTAACGTCGATCCGCTCATGCTCGCCCCTCCTCACCGCTCGCTAGCTGCACTCCCGTGCGGCTACACAGCCACTCCCCCACGCGCATACCCGCCCAGGCACAGGCACCACCCAGCGCCAGGAGACCCAGGGACTGAGAGACGGCCTCGACAATTCCATTGAGCGAGGCGTATCCCACCGACGCGACGATGTATGTCCCGTACGTCGTAAACGCGCCCGCAAAACCCGTGCCGACCAGGAGCTTCAGGGATTTCAGCGACGCCGTATTCCGCGATCCTCGCGCGAGCGCCCCGCCACCCACGCGGCCAGCGTGCCCAGGAGGAACGCGCCGACGGCGTTGACCGTCAGCGTCGACCACGACAGAAACAATCCGCGCACCGGCGAGGCCTTCGCGACCTCGTCCAAGCCGGCGCGCGCAGCCGTCCCCACGACCCCGCCCACGAAGACCGCCAACCAGTCGGGCACACGCATTCTCACCATGCACCCCACTGTACGCCTGCGCCACTACCACCCGGGGAGGCGGATCCCGAGGGGCGGCCACCGCCTCGTACACTGGGCACATGACGAACACCGGACGATTCGCGCCCTCCCCTACGGGCGACTTCCACCTGGGCAACCTGCGCACCGCGATCCTCGCCTGGGCGTGGGCGCGCACGACCGGGCGGCGATTCGTTCTGCGCATCGAGGACATCGACCGCGAACGCGCAGGGTCCGCCGAGCGCCAGATCGAGGACCTGGCGGCGATCGGGGTCGACTGGGACGGCGAACCCCTCATCCAAACCGAGCGGGCCGACGCGCACGAGGCCGCCCTGGTGTCGCTGGCCGCGCGCGGGCTCATCTTCGAGTGCTACTGCTCCCGCCGCGATATCCGCGAGGCCGCCTCCGCACCGCACGTCCCACCCGGCCACTACCCGGGCACCTGCCTGACGCTGAGCGAGTCCGAACGCGACGAAAAGCGCGCGGCTTTGGCTGCCCTGGGGCGCGCCCCCGCGCTGCGCCTGGCCGCCCCCTCGCCCGAGTGGACCGTGTTCGACGAGCTGCACGGCTCCTACACCGGGGCTGTCGACCACTTCGTCGTGCGCCGCGCGGACGGCGTGCCCGCCTACAACCTCGCGGCCGTCGTCGACGACGCGTTCCAGGGCGTCGACCAGGTCGTGCGCGGCTTCGACCTGCTCTCCCAGGCGCCCGCGCAAGCGCAGCTCGCCCACCTGCTCGGAGCCCCCGAGCCGACGTACGCGCACGTGCCCCTCGCGCTCGCGCCCTCGGGGGCCCGGTTGGCCAAGCGCGACGGCGCCGTCACCCTCTCTGACCTACGAGGCCTGGGCTGGTCCACCGAGGACGTCGTCTCGTTTATCGGGTCGTCCCTGGGAGTGCCCGGGGCGCGTTGCGCCTCCGACATTGCGGACGCCCTGGGGATTGCAGGATTGCGTTCCCTGCCGACCGAGCCGTGGGTCGTGACGCCTCCCAGTTCCTGAGGGCAGCTTGTGGCCCCACGGGTGTTCCGGGCGCCGGAGGCCCCGGCTGTGGGGGCCCGGCCGCTGTGTGTGCCGGTGGGCGGCGGCCCGCTGGGCCGGGCTGCTGTACGTGCCCATG
>CAKMQM010000043.1:0-3004 GCA_927911615.1 uncultured Xylanimonas sp. | reverse complement strand
GGCCGAAAAGGCATGTTTTCATAGATTGAAACCAGTAGGTCAATCGTTGATATCCTGCGGAAATGTCACTTGACTGTTTTTCTGTAAGGTAGGCCACTGGCAAAGCTGCGGAAAATGGGGTTGCTTTTTTTCAGTAACTGCATCGTACGCTGAGTGTCATCAAGGTTGTGGAAAACCTCTCGGGACATCCCCCCGAGTACGACACAGCGAAGCAACAGTCTTCAAGGAGATCGATTAATGGCAACGAGTCGAGCGCGCGCAGGCCACGCGCGGACTAAGCGAGCAGGAGTCGCGTCCCGCGCCTGGCCGCCCTGGCCGTCGTGGCTACTGCGGCCAGCACGCTGGTCGTCTCCCAGGTCGCCGCCCCCGAGGCCGCTCAGGCCGCCCAGGAGCAGCCCTCCGCCGGCATCGAGGTTGGCCAGGTGTATGCCAAGATGGGAAAGGGCATCACCAACGACTCAGCGACGTCGAAAACCCCTGAATATAACAACTTCATTCGCTACGGCATTGTGAAGGGCATGTCGGAGGATCGCGTTAAAAAGCGATAACAACATGCTTGGTACGTGGCTCGGTGGCGACTATGCCGGGGCGAATGACGCGTGGACCTACATCGCTCGTGGTGCCCCGTGGAAGTGGGACTCCGCAGATGAGCACAAGGGTTCAGATGATTCCGACGCTAGCAAGGCATGGATGGAAGCTCACTATGCGAAGTGGGAAAGTGGTGGCGATAAGACTATTTGGGTGAATGGTCAGTCGGCGATCGGCTTCAAGCCGAACAATGCGGGTACCGTCCAGCCCGGACAGACGTTCCTGATCGGCGAGATTCGTCATAACAACCTCCCGATCAAGGGCATGAGCCCCGTGCAGCACTTCCTGCACTCGTCGCTGAATCTGCAGTTCCTCAATCTTTTCCCCAACGATCAGGGTGAGGAGTATCCCTTCGTCAACGAGGAAACTTCGAACACTCTGGCCACCACGATCCTGTACCGCAAGGGTGGCGCCTACGTGAAGACCGAGGCGCAGCGTGGCACGGGTACGTGCTCGACATACTTCGGCATTAACGGCTGGCCTGCGAATCAGCTCCTCAACGGAAAGTGGCCTCGTGACCTGGTCCTTGACGGCTCCTACGGCGTGCCCAAGTACACGGCCAATGGCGAGTTCATCGGCCCGGCCTACGAGCCGGACCTCGTCGACGCGAGTGATCCCTCGAAGGGCTACCAAAACAAGCCTGAAACCGGCTCCGGACGCATGTACTGCGTCAAGTATGTGGGCGAGGGTAACGGCGACTATGACCTCTACAGCCAGTACTACAACGCCGGCGCGGGACAGCCGCTCAATCAGATCGTGGGCGCGTCTCGTCTGCCGCGTGAGTGGCCCGGCGCCAAGGGTAACGTCAACCAGTCGCCCTACGTCGCCGACACGATCAAGCTGAACAAGACGGTTTCCACTCGTACGTTCGAAAAGAACGGTCGCACGTACCGCCTGAGCATTTGGGGCTTCGTCCCGAATGGATCCACGCTGGTTACTGAACAGAACATCAATAACGTTCCGTCGGTGGCGTGCCCCTCGAGTGTCCCTGAGAACACCCCGCGCACGAACACCTTCGTCGCGGAGGAACTCTCGGTGAATTTCGGCTGCCTCTACGGTGTCATCACCGAGGAGCGCTCCGTGCGCATCGCGAAGGCCGTCGAGGACCCGTCGGGTGCCAACCCGACGATCCCCGCCGCAAACTTCGCGGTGACCACGGGCGACACCTGGGCGGACAACACCGACCGCACCCCGGCGACCACCGGCACGGTGTCCGTTACGGCCCCCACGGCCTCGTCCGCCCCGGCCCGCGCCACCTACATGTCCGCCACCGACTCGCTCGCGTCGCTGACCCCCACCGCCTTTGGTACGGGCCAGGCGAAGTACGACTCGACGTTCATCCCCTTCGAGGTCGGCAACTCCGACTTCACCATCACGGAGAAGGACATCTCGACCGGCGGCGACGACAAGTGGAACCTCAAGGACATCAAGTGCGTCAACGGCATCGGTGAAGACGTCGCCGTGACCAAGACCGAGCGCGGCGTCAACTTCAAGAACGTCGGCGGCGCAGCGTCCAACGAGGCAGCCCCCATCACCTGTACGTTCGTGAACGAATACCAGGCTCCCAAGCTGCGCGTCCAGAAGTCCATCGAGGCGAACGGCGGCGCCAATGGCGCCACGAGCTTCAACGTGGACTACAAGATCGTCGCCACCAACGACGGCTCGCTGGCCGCCAACACCGGCAAGCTCACCGACAAGCCCGACTTCGCCAAGGGCCTGGAAATCCAGTCCGCGAAGATTGCCGAGACTCAGGCCGGCCTGGACTCCGCGTCCAACGCCACCGCCACGAACGGCGTCTACACGCTGACCGACGGCGTCGAGCTGGCCCCCAAGGCCACGAAGGAATACTGGATCCGCTTCGCGGTCGTCCGTAACACCGCGGCCGCCGGCTACAACGAGGCCGACCTGGCCTGCTCGACTCCGAGGGGCAACGTCCCCGCCGCTGGCTACGGCCTCTTCAACGAGGTCCTGGCTGAGAGCGGCAAGGACTGGGACGGCACGGATAACAACAAGGCCTGTGGCCCCACCGTCCCCCACGACTTCGTGGTGGTGAAGGCCGGTACGCAGAACACGGGCAAGACCTTCGCGGACGCCTCGAACCAGTACACGGGTCCGAACAACATGCCGCTCTACCCCGCTGTCTGGCGCTGAGTTCGCGATCTACAACGCCAACCCGAATACCGACGCAAACGCCACCGTGGTCAAGACCCTGACCCAGGCGACCGCGACCGACGGCTACTACTGGTCCGTCAGCGACCTGAACCTCGACACCGCCTACTGGCTGGTCGAAACCAAGCCCCCGCGGGACACTCCCTGCTGCCCCAGCCTCTCGAGTTCAAGCTGACGTCCCGACCCAGCGGCTCCGGCACCACGGTTGAGCTTGCGGCCGACCTGAGGGACCAGGCTAAGTGGGCCA
>CAKMQM010000042.1:0-2956 GCA_927911615.1 uncultured Xylanimonas sp. | reverse complement strand
CTCCAAAGTCTTCGAAGCCGGCTGGAAGGTCGCCACCGGACGCCCCATCCCCGCCGAAGACTCCGACGACGTCACCATCGCCTCGCTGGTCCTCTTCGCAGCCACCTCCGCCGCCATCGCGGCCGTCGCCCAGCGCTACGCGTACAAGGGCTCGCAGAAGTGGCTGGCCCCCAAGCTCGAGGCGCGCTTCGGCGTGCCCCAGCTGGAGGCCTGAGCTCCGCAGACCGACGCCCCTCCCCTACGCTCACACGAGCGGCAGGAGGGGCCCCAGGTCCGTACGCTCCCCCGACGCGCTGACGCGGGAGGCGGCCACGGCCTCGTCCCACGTGAGGAGGCCGCACGCGAGCGACAGCCACGTGCGCGCGTCGGTCTCCACAACGGCGGGCGGGGTACCGCGCCGATGCGTCGTCCCCGGCAGGATCTGCACGGCGCCGGCGGGAGGCACACGCACCTCGACCGCGCGGCCGGGATGCGAGATACCAAGCTCCTCGAGGGTGAAGCGCACCGCCGTCAACACGACCGCACGCGCAGGCTCTTCGCCGCGCTCCACAGCATCGCGCCACGAACGCAGCGCCACCATCCCCTCACCGGGGTCAATCCGTCGTTTCGCCATACCCCGATTCTACGCGGCGCTGCCACCCCGCCCCCGGGCGTGCATTCCGACCGCCTTGTCAGGCAGAATGGATACATCACTTCCGACGAGAGGCCACCCGTGACCGACATAGCTTCCCTGATTACGCTACGTTCGATCCTCGACATCGAGATCGCACGCAGCTACCAGTGGGACGCGGCCACCATCATCAAGGTATCCGGCGTCGACCGAGCCGGCGACCTCACCACCCGCATCGTCGAATATCCCGGTGCCCTCGCCGACATCGCCGCTGAAGGCTTCTCCCCCCACTCCGCCGCAGGACACGCGCTCTCCCACGAACTCCACGACGCCATCCAACGCCGCGTCCGCCTGTGGATCGCTGAAATCCCCACCGAACAGCTTGCCCGCCTGCGCGAAGCACTCGGCGACGACATCATCCACGAGGCCGGCCAGCCACGCGACGGCTACACCCCCATCGCCCTGTCCCCCCTCGAACTGCTGGAGCACTGGGCGGCCGGCACCGACGAGCAACGCGAATTCATGCGCGTCGCCATGGCCGGACTCGACACGCTCACGACCTCGTCACACGCCACCCATGCCTCGCGCGCCGTCGGGGCCTCCATCATTGAGCGCTCCGCATTCCTCCGGCTGTGCCGCAACCCCAAATTCATCGCCTACGTCGTCGTGCTCGTTTACTCGATGGCGCGAGCCGTACCCGTCATGTACGTCCCCCACTTCCGAGGCGACTGGCGCGTCCTGTGGGCCATCGACATGATCACCGCCATCCCCTACACGTGGGGCCTCATCGAGATGGTCGCCGGGCAGAAGCTCTGGCACCGCGTCGTCGGCGCCATTACGGCAGCCGTCACCTTCCTCGCGCCCTACGTGTACTTCCTCATGTACGGACGCCACGCTCCCCCGGGCGTATGGACCGCCATCGCGCTGATCTTCTTCGGCGGCATCTTCCTCGAAGTCTTCCGCTACCAGCGCGACCGCGCCGTCAAGAAGGGCCTGGCAGAGCAGCTGTAGGCGCGCCGTTACAGCGACGGCCGCTGGTGTTCCGGGCGCTGTCGGAGGCCCCGACCGCCTGCTGGGCCGTGCTGCGCCGTGGGCGGCGGCCCGGCCTCGTTCATCTGAGGTCTACCCCTACCCTCGCGCGACATGACCGCATCTTTGTTGACAGGGCTCGCATAACGACGTCCCCCGAGCGCAGTGCCCGGGGGACGTTCGTATTCGTTCGTGGCGGGAAGCTTACTTGTCCTCGCCGGTTGCCGTGCGGATAAAGCCGGCGATCATGAACCAGCCACCGCCAACCCAGAACAGGATCAGAGTCCACAGGGGCTGAACCGGGTACACGACCACCAGGTACGCGCACGCAACGATCCACGCGGCCGCACCGATGATGTTCGGGATCTGGAAACGCTTCACACGCGCCGGGTGCGTGTAGTGCAGCGGGACCAGCGTCATGATCGCCAGGAAGATCGTCGCGGCGATATTGACCCACGCAGGAGTCTGAAGCACGTACATGACAATCGCAACACAGTTCCACGCCGCCGGGAAGCCCACGAAGTAGTTGTCGTTCGACTTCTCTCCATCGTTCGCGTAGCAGAACACAGAGGAAACGATGATGACGACCATCATGATGACCGGGATGGGCTTGGGCCCAAACGGCAGGTGCATCGCCATGAAGAGCGCCGGCAGGAACGTCCACGTCAGGTAGTCGACGAGATTGTCGACGATGCCGCCGTCGAACCAGGGAATGACCTGACGGACTCCGACCTTGCGGGCCAGCGTGCCGTCGACACCGTCAACAATCAGGGCGATGACAAACCACAGCCACATCATGGGGATGTTGTTGTCGAGCATCGCGAACAGAGCGAGCGTCGCCCACACGAGCCCGGAGATCGTGAACGCGTGCACCGCCCAGGCGGCGATCACGCGGCCCAGGCTGGGTTTGCTGACACTCTCAGACGAGGCCTGGGCCTGCTCAGTTGTAGTGGGGACGTTTTGCTCAGGCACGGACGGCTCCTGTGATGGCGGATAACTTCCGCCCCTCAGTATGCCAAAGATGGGTGGGCTTTTGGTAGTACTTCGACCAAATGGCACGCGTTCGGGGCGTTCTCACAGAACACGTTTGGCATTGGCCCTGTTGACCGTGGCATTGCTTCATGACGCTTCGTACCTGTACCCGTTGGTGGCTGGAGTGCCTGGGCCTATGCGCGGGGTCTCACCCGCCGCTCGCCGGCGTGCGCTCGGGTCGAGCAGGTGGCGGACTGAACCCTTTGATGCGCACGTTAACCCACTAATGCGCACGTGGGCCCGACAGGTGGCGACCTGGGCGGGCTGCCCACCATGCTACCAATA
>CAKMQM010000041.1:0-13246 GCA_927911615.1 uncultured Xylanimonas sp. | reverse complement strand
TCCTCATGGAGCGCGCGGCCGAAGGCACCGCCTACGGCAACCCCTCCCAGAAGCGCCCCCCCGGCCTCGGACATTGACGTCCTGACCGACGCGGCGCGCCGCCTGCGCGACACCAGCCATTCCGCCCAGCAGCGCCTCTCCGCTGGCATCTCCTCGCGCGTGCGCCTCATCTTCCGCGACCACCCGCTGCGCGACCTGCTGGATTCCTCCCGCGTGTACCCGCTCGACGTGGCCCGCACGAAGGCCCTGGCGGGCGCGTGGTACGAGATCTTCCCGCGCTCCGCGGGCGCCTTCCAGCGTCCCGACGGCACGTGGGTCTCCGGCACGCTCGCGGGCGCCGCGGAGGACCTGCCGCGCATCGCCGGCATGGGCTTCGACGTCGTCTACCTGACCCCGATCCACCCGATCGGCACGACGCACCGCAAGGGCAAGAACAACTCCCTGGAGGCTGCCCCCGGCGATCCGGTTCGCCCTACGGCATCGGTTCCCCCGAGGGTGGCCACGACGCCATCCATCCCGAGCTCGCGACTTCGACGATTTCGACCGCTTCGTCGAGCGCGCCCGAAGCCTCGGCCTGGAGGTCGCTCTCGACCTGGCCCTCCAGTGCTCCCCCGACCACCCGTGGGTGAAGGAACACCCGCAGTGGTTCACGACCCGCGCCGACGGCACCATCGCGTATGCGGAGAACCCGCCGAAGAAGTACCAGGACATCTACCCCCTGAACTTCGACAACGACCCGGAGGGCATCTACCAGGCCGTGCGCGACGTCATCGAGCTGTGGATCAATCACGGCGTGACGATCTTCCGCGTCGACAACCCGCACACGAAGCCCATCCCCTTCTGGGAGCGCCTGCTCGCCGACATCAAGGCGCAGTACCCGGGCACGCTCTTCCTGGCCGAGGCGTTCACGCGCCCCGCCATGATGCGTACCCTCGGCGCGATCGGCTTCGACCAGTCCTACACGTACTTCGCGTGGAGGACCGCCAAGGAGGAAATCGAAGAGTACCTGCGTGAGGTCTCCGAAGAGACGGCGCACCTCATGCGCCCGGCCTTCTGGCCCACGACGCACGACATCCTCACCCCGCAGATGTGGGACGGCGGCACCGCGATCTTCGCGATCCGTGCGATGCTCGCCGCCCTGGGTGCGCCTACGTGGGGCATCTACTCCGGCTACGAATTCGTGGAAAACGAGCCGCGCGGCACGTACCAGGAGCCCAACGACAACGAAAAGTACGAGTTCCGCCCGCGCCGCTGGGAGGACGCCGAGCCGATCGGCATCTCGCGCCTGTTCACGCTGCTCAACGCCGCGCGAGCCAAGCACCCCGCGCTGCGCCAGCTCCACCAGATCCGCATCCACCCGACCTCCTCGGATCGCCTCATCGCGTTCTCGCGTCACATTCCCGGCAAGTTCACCACCGACGGCAAGCCCGACACCGTCATCTGCGTGATCTCCCTGGATCCGCACCACGGCGTGGACGCCTCGGTCGAGCTCGATCTGGAGGCGATGGGCCTGGCCACCCCGGGTGGTCACATTACGGTCGTCGACGAGCTGGACGGACGCTCCTACGTGTGGGGCTCGTCCAACTGGGTGTCGCTGTCCCCCGTGACGCGCCTGGGCCACGTCTTCAAGGTCGAGCCCGCGCACTCTTCGCCCTGGGCACAGGCCTAACGAGGTTCGTGCACCCGGCGCTACCACGTCACCGCGCCGGGTGCACGCACACCCTCCATAACCCCCGCCAATATGAGACCCGGCTCCCTTTTTTGCCGGTCAGACGTTAGACTTATTAACACCAGTGAACTGAGCGGTTCACCCTTCTGGAGTAAGGAACATCCATGAGCTTCGAACTTACGCCGATCCCGGTCAATGACGACATTCTCGACGCCGTTGCCTCAGGCTCCTACTACTCGCCCCACTCTGTGCTGGGCGCGCACCTCGGTGACGACGGTGTCACCATCCGTGTCGTCGCGCACCTGGCCGACGCGGTCGACATCATCACCCCCACCGGCGCCTACGCTGCCACGCACGAGCGCGGCGGCATCTGGGTTGCGGCCCTGCCCGGCAAGGAGATCACCGCCTACCGCGTGTCCGTCACCTACGGCGAGGACACGATCGTGCGCGACGATCCCTACCGCTACCTGCCCACCCTGGGCGAGATGGACACCTACCTCATCTCTGAGGGCCGCCACGAGAACCTCTGGAACGTCCTGGGTGCACACGTGAAGACCTACACCGACGAGCTGGGCGAGACCACCGGTACCGCCTTCGCCGTATGGGCCCCCAACGCCCGCGCCGTGCGCGTCGTCGGCGAATTCAACTACTGGGACGGCACGCAGACCTCCATGCGCTCGCTGGGTTCGTCCGGCGTGTGGGAGATTTTCGTTCCCGAGGTCGGGGTTGGCGCCCGCTACAAGTTTGAGATCCAGGGCCCCGGCGGCAACTGGTTCGAGAAGGCCGACCCGATGGCTCGCGCTACCGAGATTCCCCCGGCCACTGCCTCGGTCGTCACCGACTACTTCCACGAGTGGACCGACCAGGAGTGGATGTCCGCCCGCAAGGACCGCAACGTCCACAACGGCCCGATGTCCATCTACGAGGTCCACGCGGGCTCCTGGCGTCAGGGCCTGGGCTACCGCGAGCTGGCCGACGAGCTGGTCCCCTACGTCAAGCAGATGGGCTTCACGCACGTGGAGTTCATGCCGCTGGCCGAGCACCCCTTCGGTGGCTCGTGGGGCTACCAGGTGACCTCCTACTACGCGCCCTCCTCGCGCTACGGCACCCCGGACGACTTCCGCTACCTGGTGGACGCTTTCCACCGCGAGGGCATCGGCGTCATCCTGGACTGGGTCCCCGCCCACTTCCCCAAGGACGACTTCGCGCTGGCCCGCTTCGACGGCACCCCGCTGTACGAAGATCCGGACCCGCTGCGCGGCGAGCACCCCGACTGGGGCACCTACGTCTTCAACTTCGGCCGCCGCGAGGTTCGTAACTTCCTGGTCGCCAACGCCCTGTACTGGCTCGAGGACTTCCACATCGACGGCCTGCGCGTCGACGCCGTGGCCTCGATGCTGTACCTGGATTACTCGCGTAAGGACGGCCAGTGGCGTCCCAACCAGTACGGTGGCCGCGAGAACCTGGAGGCCATCGAGTTCATCCAGGAAGCCAACGCGACCGCGTACCGTCGTCACCCCGGCATCGTCATGATCGCCGAAGAATCCACGGCATGGCCCGGCGTGACCGCCCCGACGTCCGGCGGTGGCCTCGGCTACGGCATGAAGTGGAACATGGGCTGGATGAACGACACCCTGCGCTACCTGAGCGAGGATCCGGTCAACCGCCGCTGGCACCACGGCGAGCTCACCTTCTCGCTGGTCTATGCCTTCTCCGAGAACTACGTGCTGCCGCTCTCGCACGACGAGGTCGTGCACGGCAAGGGCTCGCTTATCTCGAAGATGCCCGGCGACAAGTGGCAGCGCCTGGCCGGCCTGCGTTCCCTGTACGCCTACCAGTGGAGCCACCCGGGCAAGCAGCTCATCTTCATGGGCCAGGAGATCGGCCAGGAGCAGGAGTGGAACGAGTCCTACTCCCTCGACTGGTGGCTGCTGGATCAGGAGGGTCATGCAGGCGTCGCCGCGCTGGTGGAGCGCCTCAACAAGATCTACGCCTCCTCCCCCGCCATGTGGGACGACGACTACACGGGCTTCGAGTGGATCGATGCCTCGGACGGCGACCACAACCTGATCTCCTACCTGCGTAAGGGAGCGGACGATGCAGGCAACCGCGAGGTCGTCGTGTGCATCTCGAACTTCGCCGGCAACCCGCACGAGGGCTACCGCGTAGGCCTGCCCTTCGGCGGCGAGTGGGTCGAAATCCTGAACACGGACTCCGAGGAGTTCGGCGGCTCGGGCGTCGTCAACGTCGGCACGATCATCGCCGAAGACACCCCGTGGAACGGCCGCCCGGTCTCCGCGTCGCTGCGCGTGCCGCCGCTGGGCGCCGTGTGGCTGGTGCCCGCCTCGCAGGTGCGCTGATGCCGTAGGCTGATACGACGAGGCCGGAGCAGGGATTCCTGCTCCGGCCTCGTCGTTGCGTTGTCGGTGCGTGCGTGCAAGGCTGCGGCGGTCTGAGCGGGAGGCGTCTAGAAACCCGCTCTCCCCCGATCGATCTGCCCTTGCAGCTTGATCAGTTCGCGCCTGGCCTCCGGGTCGGTCTCGCGGTTGATCTTCTTCGTCAGCTCGTTGTGCGTGGAATGCCATCCGTACCACACGACGACCAAGACGAACACGACTGCGACGATGATCCATGCTGCCATGATGACGGCCCCCTTCCGCAACTGTGCGTGTGCACTACGGTATCACATGAGGAGCATCGCCAGGCGCGTGCGGGCCTTGGAGACCTCGGGCGTCGATCCTGCGACCCGGAAGAGGTCCAGCAGACGCAGGCGCAGCGCGTCGCGCTCCTCGTCATCCTTCGTAGCCGCCAACAGATCGAGCAGCACATCGAAGGCTCCGGCGGCGTCGCCCGCAGCGAACATGGCGTCCGCGCGGGCCGCGGGGTCATCCGCGTTCTGCTCGCCGTAGGCGCGCGCCGCAAAGCGCACACGAGACAGGTGAGACTTCGCGTCCTCGTCGCGCGGATTCAGCTCGATGACCTTCTCCCATCCGGCGATGGCCTCGTCGAGGTTACCGGCGGCCTCGGCGGCCAGGGGTGCCTCGTGCTCGGGCGGGGTGGGCGCGACGGTGTCCTCGGCGGCCACGGCGATGCGCGCCGTGACGCCCATCTGCGCGGCGGCCTCGAGCACCTGCGTGACGATGGGAAGCACCTGTTCCTTGGCAGCCGCGCCCTGGAACAGCGGAACGGGACGCCCACCGACGAGGGCGACGACCGTGGGCACACCCTGGATCTGGAACGCCTGAGCGATCGCGGGCGCCTTGTCAATGTCGACCTCGACCAGCTGGAACTTGCCCGCCTGTTCGCGCGCGATCTCCTCGAGCATGGCCAGTGTCGGCTTGGACTCGAGCGAACGCGGCGACCACATGACCATGATGACCGGCACGGCCTGGGAGGTGGACATGACATCCTGGAAGTTCTCCTCGTCCGTGGTGGTGATCAGCGGGATGTGCAAGCCCTCTCCCGCTGCGGGAGCGGCGGACTCCTCGGGAGCGGGTGCGCTCGAACGTGCCGACAGGTCGACGGCTCCGTGCGAGTCTGCGGGCATAGGCGTCGCCTCGGATGCGGGACGAGGGTCAGGCGTAGTCATGGTGTCCTCTTCGTCAAAACAGTTGTTACTAAGAATGATAGTATGCGTCGTCCCCACGACTCTAAGCCGCGGGGACGACGTGTGCGCTGTGGGTGAAAATCAGCCCGGGCTCGACGAAGGATCGAGCGCAACCGACACAATCGTTCGCTCGCCGCCAACGATCTGCACGGGGCCGCCCGCGTTCTTCGACGGGATGCGCATGAGGATCGTCGCCAGGTACTCCGCGGTTGCGGTCCCCTCGACTGTCGTGGCGTCCGGGCTCATAGTTGCGGTCTGGCCCGCAAGGTTCATGGTCGCGCCCGCGACCGTGCGCTGATAGGTCAGCGTGAACTTGAAATTGGCCGCAACCAGAGCCGAACCATCCTGGAGAACCAGGCCGGAAATCGGGTAGTCCGTCGCCGTGGCCGCGGCGGTCACACTACCGGCAGCGCTCACCGAGGAGTTCAGATCAGTGACGTTCGACAGGTAGGTCTTCGTGAAGTCGTCCGCGACAAACTGCGTGGTGTCCTGGGTGCCAGAGTTCAGCATCGTGATGTACTGAGCGAGCGCCGCCTCAGGGCTCACCGTGAAGCCCTCGGAGGTACCGGTCACGTAGGCGGAGCCGGTGCCCACGGGAGGCAGTGTCAGCTGGGTGCCGCCCAGGAGGCGCGCATAGTTCGTCAGCTGGTAGTCCGAACGCGCCGAATCCTGCACGTAGACCTGCACCACGGGCAGGGCCGTCGAGGAGGACTCGGAGATGTTGAAGATCGCACGAGGCCACGAGTCGGAGTTCGTGATGGCCAGCGAGGCCGGCGTGAAGTCAAGGGCCTGTGGTGTCTGGCCCGAGGCCTTCGCGTATGCGTACTGGGCAGTGCGGTACGCCAGGGCACCCTGCGAGACGCGTCCCGACAGGTCCGAGGCGTCCAGCGACGCATCCGCAGTGGTCATGGCCTTACCGGTCGCGTCGAGCACGGAGGAGATGCGCTCGAGGTCGAGGTTGGCGGCGCTCTGTGCTTCCTCACCCGACTGGGCGACGATCTCGTTCGAACATGCGCTCATTCCCAGAGCAGAGGTCATGAGCAGGGCGGCCGCAGCGGCGGCGAGGGTGCGTCGTTTCATCACTTACCTTCCTGACGGTCCTTCAGCCAGCCGGACATGATCGAGGTCCAGCCGCCCGTCGAGGACGCGTCATCATCGGGTGCCGACGTCGGCGCGGGAGCCTGCTCGGCAGCGCGCGGACGCGTCACCGGGATGAGGCCCGTGTTGAATTCCTGGCCGTCCACCACGACGACCTGCTCGCCGTTGTTGCGGGCCTCGCGCAGGGCGCGGCGCGACGGCAGCGTGCGGCCACCGCGGATACCGGACAGGTCGATGACGCCGGTATCGGTCGTGGCGCGCTCCGGCGGATCCTGGTCGATCGGACCATTGTCGAGGCCGTGGCGGCCACGACGCTCGAAGGTATCGGTCAGCGGGTCCGGGACGTACTCCTCGGAGGCGTCAACGGTAGGCTGTGCCTGCTCGGCGTTCTCGTCCGAGGCCTCGGTGGGCTCCACGGGGGCCTCATCGGCGGGCTCGGTCTCTGCACTGTCCTCAGCCACGGCCTCGTCAGCTTCTGCGACGGGAGCTTCGGCGTCCTCGGCCTCATTATTGCCGGACGCGAAAGCTGCGGCACCCCACGTGGGAGCGTTGTCTACGGGCTGCTCGTCGGCATCAGACTCAGGCTGCTCCGACTCTTCCACGGACGGCTCGTCGGCCTTTGCCGGCTCGGATACCACAGCGGCGGCCGGGGCGGCCTCGCGGGCGGCGGCAATGCGCTCGGCGACGGCGGCGGAGTTGATCGAGGAGGTCTCGAGCGAGTCAGCCTTACGGCGCTCTTCGATGCGGGCCTCGCGAATCTTGCGCAGACGCAGGAGCTGCCAGCGCGTGAGGAAGAGCGCGAGGGCAATCAGCGCGAAGACACAGGCGGCGAGGAACGCGATGATGGCGAGGGTGTTGGTCTGCTCGACCTTCCAGGTCAGCGTCAGCGTCAGGTCGCCGGGGCCAGCGGCCGACGCGGCGAGAGCGGAACGGCCCGACGGAACGTTCTCGAGGTCCAGGCTCACGGTGCCCTCACCGCTGGCCTGCTTGAACCACATGTCGGAGGAGGCGAGCTGCTGCACGAGGTCGGCGGACGACGGCTCGGCGAGGGGCTGCGCACCGGACTGCACGCCCGACTGAGCCCCCGACTGTGCGCCGGGCTGGGCCGGGGTGGGCGACGGGACGCGAGACGGGCCGATCGCATCGTGCGACTCGGCCTTCAGCTTCGTACGGTCGGACTCGACGCCGATGACCTCGGTGTAGGCGGCGTCACCAATCCAGCCCTTGACGTCCTGCGTGGTGCCGATGCTCAGCGTCACGGGGGCACCCGACTTCGACGTCGCGGTGACCGTCACGTCGTCCTTCACGATCGACAGCACGTTGCCGCGCGTCATGATCAGATCGGTCGTAGATACGACGACGAGACCTGATGCGTCGGCGGCCGTAGCACGGTCACACCGAGCAGCCCGACGAGCACGCATACGAGAGCCACAACGCCCATCGACGATGCCGCCACGTATCGCTTAAAGAGTTCCACGGTTGCTCCTCACGTCCAACACCCACACTGCGGGCATTCTTCAGGCTCCACTTTACGTGCTAACCCCGATGACGGCCGAATTCGCACGCGGGGCAGTGATGCATCACATCCGCGCGTCACAGGGGACGCAGTCCTCGCCGCCAGCACTCCGAGTGCCAGTGACGGCGTCCCTCGACTCCCTGAGGCAGGCCAAAGGGTGCTTCTTCGGGCCACGCAACCACGTGCGCGGTGCCCGCAGGAATCGGGCGCAAGCAGGCCGGGCAAGTGTATTCCTTCGCCGAACCGGGCAGTCGGCGCACCTGATAATCGCCCCCGTCAGGGCCGCGTTCCGTACGCGGCACGGAGGCGAGGCGGTCCATCTGCAATGGGCGCGCTCGCCCCACGGTCGTTTCTTGCTTCGTTTGCCTCTCACGCAACCACAGTGCCACGTCGCCAGACGCGGCGCACGACGAGGTCAGAGTCGACCTCGACGATGTCGGCCTTCTTTCCAGCCGCGAGCGAGCCGATCGTGGCGTCACCCAGAATCGTGGCTCCCTGGGCGGAGGCCATGTACACGGCGTCAACGAGCGGGATCCCGCCCTTGGTGACGGCTACGCGCACGCAGTCCATGAGGTGTGCTGTGCCGCCGGCGATGGAGTTACCGTGAGCCAGCCGTGCGACGCCGTCCTTCACGATGACGTCCTGGGGGCCGAGCGTGTATTCGCCATCGGCCATGCCGGCGGCCGCCATCGCGTCGGTGATGAGGACGACGTGTTCGCGGCCCACCAGCTCGTACACGTCGCGTACGAGCGACGGATCGACGTGGACGGAGTCGCAGATCAGCTCGGCGACGGCACCGCCGCGCGCGGCGTCCGAGAGGAACTCGGCGATCGGGCCGGTGTCGCGGTGGTGCAGCGGGCGCATGCCGTTGAACAGGTGGGTGATCGTCGCACGCGGGCCACGCTTGGTCTCCACCTGCGCGAAACGCTCGCGCGAGTAGGCCAGGGCCTCGCGAGCCTTCACGGAGTTGGAGTCAGTGTGTCCCCAAGAAGGCAGCGCTCCCCCATCAATGAGGGCCTCGGCGACCGAGCCGGGGCCGTAGGCGTTCGGCTTCTCGGGGGCCAGCGTCATGGACAGTGCGTACCCCTGGCAGTCCTCGATGAGGGTGCGCGTCAGGTCAGCGTCGGGATCAACGATGTACGTCGGGTCCTGGGCGCCGCAGCGTTCGTGGGAGACGAAGGGGCCCTCGAAGTGGATGCCGGCGAGCTCGTCAGCCTTCGCCAGCTCAGCCAGGGTCTTCGCACGCGCACGCAGCACCTCGGCGGATGCGGTCACGCAGGATGCGACCAGGGAGGTGGTGCCGTGACGGCGGTGCTCGAGGACAGCAACGAGAGCGGCCTCGGCGGTCTCGGCGTTGGGGAAGGACTCTCCGCCGCCGCCGTGGCAGTGCACATCGACGAGGCCGGGCAGGTAGGTCGAATCGCTGGCCTCGGGCACCTCACCCTCATACTCAGAAACGGGACACACACGGGTAATAGTCGCGCCGTCAAACTCGATAATTCCGTCCTCAACGACGGTATCTTCCAGAACCAGACGGCCACGCAACACAGAAGTAGTCATGCATTAATTGTGGCACAAATGACACTTCACTGCTGCGTCTCGGACAACCATTTCTCCCAGTCGCCGAACGCCCGCCGCGCCGATTCCTCATAGGTCCCGCAGCCGTCGGCAGTCGCAACCTGGCTGCCGGGAGCGCGCACGGCAACCACGCGTCCACCTGTGACAGCAATCGGACGGAACATCCCGTTCTTCGCCGGGCAGATCAAAGCCTCGCCCGCCTCGTCCGTCAGACAGGAACGGTCCTTATAACCGACATGCAGCTCATCGAATGAGGGCAGCGCGAGCATCGCCTCGGCCTCGTCACTGGAGGCTTCCACGAGGTCAGCGAGGTCAGCGCGAGCCAGACCGGCTCCAAATTCTGCGAGAGGAAGGCCCGCACTCTCCCCCGCCACACGCGCCCCGACCAACGCTCGACGCGCTTCGGTGAGAGTCAACCCGGTCCACCTAGCCAGGTCGGCCTCGTCGACAGGACCGTGCCCCCAGGCGTAACGCGCTGCCAGGACCGCGAGGGCTTCTTCGTGCCCCGACTCCCCTTTAGCGACACCGGGAGCGTCCGGTAGTGGGCGCGCGTCGACTATCAGGTGTTCACCTGCGCGCACAGGACCAGCGGTAAGCACACCGTCCAGGTTCAGGCGCATGATGAGGTGGCGGCGCCGTAGCCCGTCCTGCGAGGAGGAAGCCGTCACTGTATCGATCCCACTACTGCCCCACGCCTCGACAAGCTCGGCGCGGCTCACTCCCTGGGGCGAGGTCTCCAGCAGGTCACACGCAACCTGCGCCGCACGTTCGACAAGAGCATCAGTGAGGCCCAGAGAAAGCGCCTGGCGTTCCCACGCCGCACGGCGGTGACGCAGCAGTCGGCGCAGCCAATGGTGGTCGCGGGCGCTCGTCACGTGAACGGTGCCACGCATGGGCCAAGATCGAACCAGCTCACCGCGCGCGAACGACTCCTCGACGCGAGCGCGCGACACACCCGCGCAGCGCACGCCAATCGCCCACGGGATCGCGCTCGCCTGCTGACCTTGCAGTGCCAGCAGATTCTCCACGGCGTCCATCGGTGAACGCGCCGCGGTCGCAGGAACGAGTCCTTGGGCGATGATTCTCCCCAGGCTCGCCCGACGGGATGCCTCCATCAGAAAAGTCGAGACTCGGGGTCATCCACCCCGCGCATCGCGTCGTAGTCCAGCACCACGCAGCGGATACCGCGATCCTCGGCGAGGGTGCGCGCCTGCTTGGTGATCTCCTGGGCTGCGAAAATACCGGTCACGTCGCCGAGGAGGGCGTCGCGCCCCAGCAGCGACAGGTAGCGCGTCAGCTGCTCAACACCATCGATGCCGCCCCGGCGCTTCACCTCGATCGCCACGTGGTTGCCGTCGGCGTCGCGCACCATGAGGTCCACCGGACCCACGGGCGTGGGGAACTCGCGGCGCACCAGCTCCCAGCCCTCGCCAAGGATCTGAGGCACCTGCTCCGCGAGAAGCTCCTGCAGGTGCGCCTCGACGCCATCCTTCACGAGGCCGGGGTCGACACCGAGGTCCTCGGAGACATCCGCGATGATCTCGTGGATGCGGATGATCAGCTTGTCGTCAGTCTTGTCGGCCTGAACCGTCCAGACCTGCTCGACGCCTTCCTCGTCCTCGCCGGGTTCCCCCATGGAAACCGTGCAGGGGGCCGTCATCCAGTTAAGCGGCTTGTAGGAACCGCCCTCGGAATGGATGAGGACCGAGCCGTCACCTTTGAGCATGATGACGCGCTTGGCGGGGTCCAGGTGGGCGCTCAGACGACCGGAATAATCAACGGTGCAGGTAGCAATAACAATACGCACCCCGTGAGCTTACCAATCCTGCTCACACGAGGCGCGGAGGACCGGACTCCACCCAGGAGACCAATCCGTTATATGTCAAGCGTTCTACGGCGACCTCGTAACGATGGTCACCGTACGCCAGGCGCACCTCGACGACGGAACCGTCAGCCGAATGAGCGATCGGTGCCGAGACCTCCATGCCTCGACGCGGGATCGAATATACCGGCTTGAACGTAAAACCCACCAGCCGATACCAGGACAGTTCCTCGACGCCGTACACGCCGATGCCGGCCGTCCACCCCGAGTGAACGTCCGGGCGCGACCAACAGCGGAACGCCCCCCAAACGCGAAACGATCCTGCGGGCGCGCACATTCATGTACGCCCACAGGATCGCCCCCGCGCACGCGAGGAGAACCGCACACCAGATAACAATCGTCATCAGGCTCATGAGGTCCTCCTCGCGTTGCGTCGACTTACTGTTCTGCCACTGTAGCGTGGTCGGCCACGACCGTGACGAAATCCGAGTCGACTGAGGCGAATCCCCCAGTGACCTGGAAGGACACGACCTCGTCCGTGCGCGACACAGTCACGGTTCCCTCGCTCAGCTGAGCGAGAAGTGGCTGACGACCCGGCAGCACGCCGAGGCTTCCGTCAACCGTCGGAAACTGGACGGACGCGGCCGCGCCGTGCCACAGGCGTCCCTCGTGAGAGACGACCTCGACTTGCAAGGACTTGCCCGATGCCATCAGGCTTCCTTGGCCAGCTCGTGAGCGTTGCGCTCCAGGTCGTCGATGCCACCGCAGTTGTAGAAGGCCTGCTCCGGAACATCGTCGTAGTAGCCCTCGGCGATGCGCTTGAACGCCTCAATGGTCTCCGACAGCGGCACGGTCGAGCCGGGCACGCCCGTGAACTTCTCGGCCATGTACATGTTCTGCGACAGGAACTGCTCGATGCGGCGTGCGCGCGCGACGGTGACCTTGTCGTCCTCGCTCAGCTCGTCAACGCCGAGGATGGCGATGATGTCCTGCAGTTCCTTGTTCTTCTGCAGGATGGCCTTGACGTGCGTGGCGACGTCGTAGTGCTCGCGACCGACCAGGGCCGGGTCGAGGATACGCGAGGTCGAGGCCAGCGGATCCACGGCGGGGTAAATACCCTTGGCCGCAATCTCACGGGAGAGCTCGGTCGTCGCATCCAGGTGGGCGAAGGTCGTCGCCGGGGCCGGGTCGGTGTAGTCGTCGGCGGGAACGTAGATCGCCTGCAGCGAGGTGATCGAGTGACCGCCGGCCGAGGTGATGCGCTCCTGGAGCAGACCCATCTCGTCAGCCAGGTTGGGCTGGTAGCCCACGGCCGAGGGCATACGGCCCAGCAGCGTGGAGACCTCAGAGCCCGCCTGGGTGAAGCGGAAGATGTTGTCGATGAACAGGAGGACGTCCTGGTGCTGGACATCGCGGAAGTACTCCGCCATGGTCAGTCCCGTCAGGGCGATGCGCAGACGCGTGCCCGGCGGCTCGTCCATCTGGCCGAAGACGAGGGCGGTCTTGTCGAAGACGCCCGCCTCTTCCATTTCGCCGATGAGGTCGTTGCCCTCACGGGTACGCTCGCCGACACCGGCGAACACGGAGACGCCGCCGTGGTCCTGGGCCACGCGCTGAATCATCTCCTGGATGAGGACGGTCTTTCCAACGCCCGCACCGCCGAAGAGACCAATCTTGCCGCCCTGCACGTAGGGGGTCAGCAGGTCGATGACCTTGATGCCGGTCTCGAACATCTTGGTGCGCGCCTCGAGCTGGTCGAAGGCCGGGGGCTGGCGGTGGATCGGCCAGCGCTCGGTGACCTGGAGGGTCTCGCCCTCTTCGAGGTTCAGCACGTCGCCGGTCACGTTGAACACGTGGCCCTTGGTGACGTCGCCGACGGGGACGGGTGATCGGGGCGGCCGGTGTCGGTGACGGGGGCGCCACGCACGAGGCCGTCGGTCGGCTTCAGCGCGATGG
>CAKMQM010000040.1:0-4268 GCA_927911615.1 uncultured Xylanimonas sp. | reverse complement strand
ACAGGAAGCCGCATAACGGCTACCATTAAACGCGTCCAAGTTTCGGGGCGCAGTTCAAATTGGGGTGGGGGCCGCTGAGTGACGATTAGATCACAGGTCGTAGTACATCTGGTACTCGTAGGGATGCGGGTAGGCGCGCATCGGGGCGACCTCGTTGGTCTCCTTGTACTCCAGCCAGGTGTCGATGAGGTCCTGCGTGAAGACGTCGCCCTCGGTGAGGAACTCGTGGTCCTCGCGCAGCGCGTCGAGAGCAGCCTCAAGCGAGCTGGGCAGCTTCGCGATGTCCTGGTACTCGGCGGGGGGCAGTTCGTAGAGGTCCTTGTCGATGGGGGCTGCCGGCTCGATCCGGCGCTTGATGCCGTCGATACCCGCCATGAGGCACGCGGAGAACGCCAGGTAGGGGTTCGCGCTCGGGTCCGCACGCGGTATTCCACGCGCTTGGCCTTGGGCGACGTGCCCGTCACGGGGATGCGGATGCACGCGGAGCGGTTGCGCGCCGAGTACACGAGGTTGATCGGGGCCTCGAAACCGGGAACCAGGCGTCGGAAGGAGTTCACCGACGGGTTCGTGAAGGCGAGGAGTGCTGGCGCATGCTCGAGCAGGCCGCCGATGAACCAGCGAGCGGTGTCGGACAGGGAGCCGTAGCCGCGCTCGTCGTAGAACAGGGGCTCGCCGTTCTTCCACAGCGAGATGTGCGTGTGCATACCCGAACCGTTGTCGCCGAACAGGGGCTTGGGCATGAAGGTTGCGGAGTGGCCGAACTCGAGGGCGGAGTTCTTGATGACGTACTTGAACTTCATCATGTCGTCGGCGGCGGTCTGCAGCGTCGCGAAGCGGTAGTTGATTTCCTGCTGGCCACCTGAGCCGACCTCGTGGTGGGCGCGCTCGATCGTCAGGCCGACCTCTTCGAGGAGTCGGCTCATCTCGTCGCGCACGTCCGCGTACTTGTCGGCGGGGGAGACGGGGAAGTAGCCGCCCTTGATGGGCACCTTGTAGCCCATGTTGCCGCCCTCTTCGGCGCGACCGGTGTTCCAGTACGCCTCGGGGGAGTCGACGGAGAAGAAGGTGTTGTGCGGGGTGACCTGGTAGCGCACGTCGTCGAAGAGGTAGAACTCCGCCTCGGCGCCGATGAAGCACTCGTCCGCAATGCCGGTCGAACGCAGGTAGGCCTCGGCCTTGGCGGCCACCTGGCGAGGGTCGCGCGAGAAGGGCTCGTCGGTGAAGGGGTCGACGATCGAGAAGTTCACGACCAGGGTCTTGCGATCGCGGAACGGATCGACGAATGCGGAAGAGATGTCCGGGATGAGCTTCATGTCGGACTCGTGGATGGCGGTGAATCCGCGCACCGAGGAGCCGTCGAACATGAGCCCGTCCGACAAAGCGGCGTCCAGGAACTCGCTCACGGGGATCGTAAAGTGCTGCTGAACCCCGGGGACGTCGCAGAAGCGCACGTCGACGAGTTCAATGTTCTGCTCGGAGATAAAGTCTGCGACCTCTTGGGTGGAGGTGAACATGAACGTCCTTCTTTGTGGGAGAGCTGTACTCAAAGGTCAAGAATCGGTCAATTCGTGGCCAAGTCCAGTATATGCCCACAGGTGGCGGCTGTGCGTATTGGTTTCATTATTCAAATGTTTCATGACATAGAGCACGCCCGAGGTGGGTGCCGGGCACTCCCAGCCCCGGCCTCGTACCCTGGGAGCGTGGCAGATCCTTCGACGTACCGACCCCGCACGGGAGACATCCCGACCTCGCCGGGCGTCTACCGATTCTCAGACCCGCAGGGCCGCGTCATCTACGTTGGCAAGGCCAAAAACCTGCGCAATCGCCTCACCAACTACTTCCAGGACCTGGCGAACCTGCACCCGCGCACCCAGCAGATGGTGACGACCGCGAGCGCCGTGCAGTGGACCGTGGTGCGCTCCGAGGTCGAGGCCCTGACGCTGGAGTTCACGTGGATTAAAGAGTTCAATCCGCGTTTCAACGTGATGTTTAAGGACGACAAGTCCTACCCCTACCTGGCGGTGTCGATGGGGGAGCGCTTCCCGCGCGTGCAGGTGACGCGCGAGCGCAAACGGGCGGGGTCTCGCTACTTCGGCCCGTACACGCAGGTGTGGGCGATTCGCGAGACGATCGACCAGCTGCTGCGTGTCTTCCCGATGCGCTCGTGTTCGGCGGGCGTGTTTCAGCGCGCGAAGGCGCAGGGGCGTCCGTGTTTGCTCGGCTATATCGACAAGTGCGCGGCCCCGTGCGTGGGTCGTATCTCGATGGAGGAGCACCGCGAGCTCGCCGACGGGCTGTGCCAGTTCATGGAGGGGCGCACGGGCCCGGTGATCCGCGACCTGGAGGAGCAGATGCGCCAGGCCTCCATGGAGCTCAACTTCGAGCGTGCGGCGAAGCTGCGCGATGACGTCAAGGCGCTGCGCACGGTACTGGAGCGCAATGCGGTCGTGCTCGACGACGGGTCGGACGCGGATGTGTTCTCGCTCGTCAGTGATGACTTGGACGCTGCGGTGCATGTTTTCCACGTGCGCGGCGGGCGTATCCGAGGCACGCGCGGCTGGGTGATTGAGCGCGTGGACGGTGCAGACGACGCGGCGCTCATGGCTCGCCTTCTCGAGCAGGTGTACTCGTCGGCATCGACGGACGAGGCCGGGGCCGGGAAGGCGGCGAAGGTGGCGGCGGTGAGCGTGGACGACGTCGCGCACACGCCGACGTCCGCAATCCCGCGCGAGGTGCTTGTCTCCGTTGAGCCCGAGGAGAAGGAGACCATCGCGCGCTGGCTGGCCGAGATCCGCGGTGCTTCGGTGTCTGTGCACGTGCCCAAGCGCGGCCCGAAGGCCCAGATCATGGACACGGTCACGGAGAACGCCCGCCAGGCCCTCGCCCTGCACCGCACGAAGCGCGCGGGTGATATTACGGCGCGCTCGAAGGCGCTCGAGCAGCTTGCCGAGAACCTCGATCTGCCGGGTGCGCCCCTGCGCATCGAGTGCTACGACGTGTCACATACGGGTGGCGAGAACCAGGTCGCCTCGATGGTGGTCTTCGAGGACGGTATGCCGCGCAAGGACGCCTACCGCACCTACAACATCCGTGGTGAGGATGGAAATGGGACTCCCGACGACACGAGTGCGATGAACGAGGTTCTTACGCGCCGCTTCTCGCGGCTGCTCGCCGAGGAGGCCGGCGTCGACGGTGAGGACGAGGACGGCGTCGCCTACGCTTCCGGCCCGATCGACGCCATGACCGGGCGCCCCAAGCGATTCTCCTACCGTCCCGACCTGGTCGTCGTGGACGGTGGCCTGCCCCAAGTGAACGCTGCCCGAGCCGCACTGGACGCGGTGGGCGCGGACGTTCCCGTCGTGGGTCTGGCCAAGCGCCTCGAAGAGGTGTGGATTCCCGGTGACGACTTCCCGCTGATCCTCCCACGCACGTCGGAGGCTCTCTACCTGCTGCAGTATTTGCGCGACGAGTCCCACCGCTTCGCGATCACGAAGCACCGCAAGCGCCGGTCGAAGGCGCAGCGCCGCTCTGTTCTCGATTCCATCCCAGGGCTTGGACCCGCACGCCAGGCCGCGCTGCTCAAGCATTTCGGCTCCGTCAAGCGGATTCGCGAGGCCACACCCGAGCAGATCGCCGAGGTCAAGGGCGTGGGACTCGGCCTTGCGCGCACGATCCGCGATAGGCTAGCGACATCGTCGAGGGAGGACACACCATGACAACGACGCTTCCCGTGCCGCTGCCGGCACGCGTGCTGCTGCTGGGATCGGGCGAACTCGGTAAGGAAGTCGTGATCGCCCTGCAACGCTACGGATGCACGGTGATCGCCTGCGACTCCTACCGCAATGCCCCCGCCATGCAGGTCGCGGACGAATCCCGCATCTTTGACATGAGCGACCCGCAGGCTCTGCGCGACGTCCTCGACAGCGTCGATGTTGACCTCATCGTCCCCGAGGTCGAGGCCATTGCGACAGACGAGCTGAGCGCCTATGAAGAGCGCGGCGTGCGTGTCGTCCCCAACGCCTTTGCCGTCCAGGCGACGATGGACCGTCAGCGCATCCGCAACCTCGCTGCGTCCCTGCCCGGCGTGCGCACGTCGGCCTTCCGCTTCGCGCGCAGCGAGGGCGAGCTGGCCGCGGCTCTCGACGAGGTCGGTTACCCCGCCTTCGTCAAGCCCACGATGTCCTCCTCCGGGCACGGTCAGTCCCGCGTGACGGGACCCGAGCAGGCCGCCTCCGGCCTGGGCGCACGCCGAGGAAGACGCGCGCGCG
>CAKMQM010000039.1:0-3322 GCA_927911615.1 uncultured Xylanimonas sp. | reverse complement strand
GCGGCTTCGACCGTCACGGCGACTCGAGCGCCCGCGGGACCGCCGTTGATGCCGGGCTTACCGTGGCCCTTGACGCGGACCTTCTGGCCGTCCTTAATGGCCGCGGGAATGCGGACCTTGATCGGAGAGCCGCCAACCTTGATGGTCAAGGTCGCGCCGTTCAGGGCCTGACGGAAGGAAATGGCCAGCTTTGCGCGCACGGTCCCGCCCTTTTCAGGGGTGGGTGCCGCCTGCTGGGCGTGACCGGCGGCGCCGAAGGGTGAGCCGTAGGGGTCGCCCCCGAAGCGCGCGCCTGCACCGCTGCCACCACCGAAGAGGCCGGAGAGGATGTCCTCGAAGCCGGCCCCGCCGCCGGGCATGCCGGAGGTCTGGAAGCGCACGTTGTGGCCGCCGCCCCCAAAACCACCGCCACTGAAGCCGCCGAAGAGGTCTTCGAAGCCGCCCGCGCCGCCCGATCCGGCGGAGAAGCGTGCGCCGCCGCTAGCCATCGCGCGGATCGCGTCGTAGCGCTTGCGATCCTCATCGTTGGACAGGACCGCGTATGCCTCGCCAATTTCCTTGAACTTGGCTTCGGCCGCCTTGTCGCCCGGGTTCTGATCCGGGTGCCACTGACGCGCCAGCTTGCGGTAGGCCTTCGTGATGGCCTTCTTGTCCGCCGTCTTATCAACTCCGAGGACCTTGTAGAAGTCCTTGGAGAACCATTCCTGTTCACTCACGCGCGTGTCACCTCTCTTTCAGTTGCGAGCGTGTCGATGTTATTCAGGGTTATTCACCAGCACCTTCGCAGCGCGCACCACGCGGTCTCCGCGGCGGTAGCCACTGGTGAGGACCTGCCCGATGACGGGATGATCGACGTCCGCGCTGGTCGTCGCCATCAGGGCGTCATGCAGGGCCGGATCGAAGTCGTCGCCCTCGGCGCCGTAGCGCTCCAGCTCGAAGCGCGTCTTGAGCGTCTCCTCAAGCTTCGTGGCGATCGACGCGAAGGGGCCGTCCTCCAGGTCGCCGTGCGCACGGGCGGCGGCGATGTCGTCGAGAACGCTGATGAGCGACTCGATGACCTCGTCCTGGCCGGCGGTCTTGTGGCCGGGGATGGCCTCCTTGGAGCGACGCACGTAGTTGGCGTACTCCTGGCCCTGGTTGTACAGCTCCGCGTTGGCGCGGGCCAGCTGGTCCTCGACGCTCGCGATGCGCTCGAGGGCCTTGGCGAGGTCGGAGTCCTCGATCTGCTCCTCGAAGGCACTCATGTCGTCGGTCGAACCCTCGGACGAGGCCTGGGCGGCGTCCGCGTCGGGTGCGGTCTCGTTGTTCTCGGCCGCCTGGCCGGCCGGGGCCGACTCGAAGGAGTCGGCCCCGGCGACGTTGGCGTCTTCGTTGGGCGCCGAGAAACCGTTGGTTTCTTCGGTGCTCACTTGCCGTCCTCGTCAACGATCTCGGCGTCCACGACGTCGTCCTGCGCGGGCGCGGACTGGGCGCCGGCCTCGTCGGCCTGCTGCTTGGCGTAGATCTCCTGGCCAATCTTCATGCCGGACTCGGACAGGGTCGCCATGGCGGTCTTCACGGCCTCGATGTCGTCACCCTTGAGGGCTTCCTTGACGGCGTCGACGTCCTTCTGGACGGCC
The DNA here is from genome assembly GCA_927911615.1 of uncultured Xylanimonas sp. Classification (GTDB taxonomy): domain Bacteria; phylum Actinomycetota; class Actinomycetes; order Actinomycetales; family Actinomycetaceae; genus Pauljensenia. The sequence goes on along the minus strand of CAKMQM010000039.1, from coordinate 1,703 downwards.
GCGCGGGTCTCCTCGGAGATCTTGTCGGCCTCGTCCTTGAGCAGCTTCTCCGTCGCGTAGACGGTCTGCTCAGCCTGGTTGCGGGTGTCGGCCTCTTCGCGGCGCTTCTTGTCCTCGGCGGCGTGCTCCTCGGCCTCGCGCACCATGCGGTCGATGTCCTCCTTGGGCAGGGAGGAACCGCCGGTGATCGTCACCGACTGCTCCTTGCCGGTGCCACGGTCCTTCGCGGAGACGTGAACGATGCCGTTCGCGTCGATGTCGAAGGTGACCTCGATCTGCGGCACGCCGCGCGGAGCCGGGGCGATGCCGGACAGCTCGAAGGTGCCGAGCAGCTTGTTGTCACGGGCGAACTCACGCTCGCCCTGGTAGACCTGGATGAGCACGGAGGGCTGGCCGTCCTCGGCGGTGGAGAAGATCTCCGAGGCCTTGGTCGGGATGGCCGTGTTGCGCTCGATGAGCTTGGTCATGACGCCACCCTTGGTCTCGATGCCGAGCGACAGCGGGGTCACGTCGATGAGCAGGACGTCCTTGCGGTCACCCTGGATGACGCCGGCCTGCAGGGCGCGCCCACGGCGACGACCTCATCGGGGTTGACGCCCTTGTTGGGCTCGCGACCGCCGGTCAGCTCCTTGACGACCTCGGTGACGGCGGGCATACGGGGTGGAGCCGCCGACGAGCACGACGTGGTCGATCTCGGAGACGGTCACGCCGCCTCGGCCATGACATCGCGGAAGGGCTCTTGGTGCGCTCGAGCAGGTCGGAGGTGAGCTCCTCGAACTTGGCGCGCGTGAGGGACTCATCCAGGTGGATGGGGCCGTCGGCGGTCATGGACAGGTACTGCAGCGAGATGTTCGTGGAGGTCGCGGAGGACAGCTCCTTCTTCGCCTGCTCAGCGGCTTCCTTGAGGCGCTGGAGGGCGACCGCGTCCTTGGACAGGTCGGCGCCGGTCTTGGCCTTGACCTGGTCGATCAGCCAGTTGACGATGCGCTGATCCCAGTCGTCGCCACCCAGGTTGTTGTCGCCGGAGGTGGCGCGCACCTGGATGGTGGAGAAGCCATCGTCATCCTTGCCCACCTCGAGGAGGGACACGTCGAAGGTGCCGCCACCGAGGTCGAAGACCAGGATGAGCTCATCTTCCTTGCCCTTTTCGAGGCCGTAGGCCAGGGCCGCGGCGGTGGGCTCGTTGACGATGCGCTCGACCTTCAGGCCGGCGATCTGACCGGCGTCCTTGGTGGCCTGGCGCTGAGCGTCGTTGAAGTAGGCGGGGACGGTGATGACGGCCTCGGTGACGGGCTCGCCCAGGTAGGCCTCGGCGTCAGCCTTCAGCTTCATGAGGATGCGCGCGGAGATTTCCTGCGCGGTGTACTTCTTACCGTCGATCTCCGTGGTCCAGTCGGTGCCCATGTGGCGCTTGACGGAGGAGATGGTGCGGTCAACGTTGGTGACCGCCTGACGCTTGGCGATCTCGCCAACCAGGACCTCGCCGGTCTTGGAGAAGGCGACGACCGAGGGGGTCGTACGAGCACCTTCAGCGTTCGGGATGATGGTGGGCTCGCCGCCTTCGAGGACGGCGATAGCGGAGTTGGTGGTGCCGAGGTCGATACCGACTGCACGTGCCATGGTTGTTGTCCTTTCATTCGCTAGGCCGTCTCCGCTTCCGGAGTGCCTCGCGTTGGTCTGTGTGGTCTATGTGGTGCCGGGAA